>NZ_JBFRGA010000090.1:0-10058 GCF_052115105.1 Chryseobacterium sp. 2TAF14 | reverse complement strand
ATGCATGGGGTTACGGAACGGGAATTACCGCGACTTACGACTATGGTTTAAACCAGCTAATCTCTGTAGGAGCCGGAGCAAATGCATATTTTGACGGGTACAAAGACAACAATAAAGACAACAGGGTTTTTATATTCGGAAGGGTTAATTTCCATTTAAAGGAAGCGTTAGAATTGCCTGAGAATTTAGACATTTATCCGGGAGTTGATTTGGGCGTTCTGGGAAGAGACTTCGGAATTGGAGCTCACATCGGCGCAAGGTATTTCTTCACAGAAAAAGTGGGTGTTTTTGCTGAAGTGGGAAATAACGGAAGTTTGGGAGTTTCTTTCAATTTTTAAAAACTGGACACAATATATGACAAAGCTTCTCATTTAGAGGAGCTTTTTTGTTTGGCATCGTTTTGATAATTGTTACCTTTGCAAATTAAAATCTAAAAACAATTAATGGAATTAGCAATTAAGATCTTTCAATTTATATTAAGCATCTCTATCTTAGTAATTCTTCACGAGCTTGGGCATTTCTTGCCTGCAAAGTATTTTAAAACCAAAGTAGAAAAGTTTTACCTTTTCTTTGATCCTTATTTTTCTTTAGTTAAAAAGAAAATCGGCGAAACTGAATACGGTATCGGATGGCTTCCTTTCGGAGGTTATGTGAAAATTGCCGGAATGGTTGACGAAAGTATGGATACTGAGCAACTGAAGCAGCCTGCCCAGCCTTGGGAATTCAGAGCAAAACCAGCTTGGCAGAGATTGATCATTATGTTGGGTGGGGTTACGGTAAATTTCTTCCTGGCTTGGATTATTTACGGATGTCTTTCATTCTTCAATGGTGAAACTTCTTTTGATACAGCGAAAGTTGATGCTCCGATGAATTATACAAACGTAGCCAAAGGAATGGGCTTCAAGGATGGAGATAAAATCTTAAAAGTAGACGGTAAAACCCAGAATAACCTTGATAAATTGGCTTTAGATGTTCTATTGAGCGACGAAATCACTGTTTTGAGAAACGGAAAAGAAGTTACTTTTCCAACGAATGACGATGGTAAAGCAATGGCTTTCAGAGATGAGAATCCCAGAGCATTTCTTACGCCGAGATTTCCTGCAGTGATCGATTCTATCTACAATCCTAAAACGCTACAAGCTGGTTTGAAAGTCGGTGACCAAGTTGTTGCTGTAGACGGAAAGAAAATTTCATATTATGATGAATTTCAGGAAACGGTAAGAAATAGCCCAGGAAAAGATCTTAAAGTAGATGTAATAAGAAATGGAACAATTCAGCCGCTTGTTTTATCAGTTTCTAAAGAAGGAACTTTAGGATTGGCCTCTTATAAGCAATTGACAAAATTCTATGAAACAAAACATTTTTCTTTTGGCGAATCTATCGGAAGAGGTTTCACGAGAAGTATTGAAAGTTTAACGTATCAGGTTAAGCAATTTAAATTGATTTTCAACTCAAAAGTTCAAGGGTATAAAAAAGTTGGAGGTCCTTTAGCGATCATTAAAAATATGCCGGTTGACAAAGCAAAAGACGGAAGTGTATCGATTGACTGGACGTTATTCTGGAGTTTTACAGCAATGTTCTCTGTTTGGTTGGCGTTCTTAAACTTAATTCCGATTCCTGGTTTGGATGGCGGTCACGTTATTTTTACTTTGTATGAAATGATTGTCGGAAAACCTGTTCCGCAAAAGATATTGGAGAATGCGCAGATGGTTGGTGTTATCTTCCTGTTAGGCTTGATGTTACTGATTTTTGGAGCAGACATATTTAAAATAATTACGAATAAATTTTAAAATTATTTAAAAAAATAAATAAAAAATTTGCGTGGTATAAATATCCGTCCTATATTTGCACCACTTAAAAATAAGGACATTCCTCCTTAGCTCAGTTGGTTAGAGCATCTGACTGTTAATCAGAGGGTCGCTGGTTCGAGCCCAGCAGGAGGAGCAAACCGTAGTCATTTAGATTACGGTTTTTTTATGTATTATATTTATATTTTGTTTTCAGAATCAGCAGATAAATACTATGTCGGATATTCGCAATTTCCGAACGAAAGACTTTTGAAACATAATCAGCAGGAAAACTTTAATACATTCACCCGAAAATTCCGTCCGTGGAAAATGGTTGCTCTTTTTGAGGTTTCAGATGATAAAACATTAGCTATAAAGATTGAACAATACATTAAAAATCAAAAATCTAGAAAACTTTTAGAAAAACTTTGTGATGAAAGTCATCAACTGTCTGGAATTTTAGCTCAGTTGATTAGAGTCCGAAACTTCGGGATTAATCAGAGGGTCTTCCGCAGTTGCGGAACCAGCAGGAGGAGCAAAAAGATTTACAGAAATGTAGGTCTTTTTTGTTTCTAATACTTTCTATTCTGAAATAAAAATCTGAAATTTAAATTCCTGAAAAATAATCTGATAGCAGGTTTCCGCTAATTTTGATAAAAAATATTTGCTTGATATTGTTTTTCATATTATCTTTGCACCACCTTAAAAGAGGAACATTCCTCCTTAGCTCAGTTGGTTAGAGCATCTGACTGTTAATCAGAGGGTCGCTGGTTCGAGCCCAGCAGGAGGAGCAAACCGTAGTCATTTAGATTACGGTTTTTTTATTCTCATAATATTTGGGTTTAATTTTTTATCAAATATTTAATTCCGGGCTTTTTCTGACCGCAATATTCATAGCTTTTTTTCGTTACATTTGCAGTTTTGCAGGCAAGTACATCTGTCTTTAAAAAACTTTTAAATTTTAATAATAAACAGCATGGTTTTTGTTTGGCCTAATTGCTTGAAGATATGAATGATGTCAACTAATAAAATTAAATACAGTTTCCTATATATATTCCTTCTTATCACCAGTCTTTTTCATGCCCAAAATGCGACAGGCGGAAAGATTGTAGATGCTAAAACCAATAAGGAAATTACCGCAGTTGAGGTCTTCATTAATGACAGCAATACACCGGTTCTTACAACCACTTCAGGGAGGTTTAGTGTGCAGTCTGACAGTATTATTTACAAGCTTAAGTTCCAGAAAAAAAACTATGCTTTAGAAACTGTAGAAATTACTCCCGACAACAGTAATGATCTTATTATTAAGCTGTCTTCCGAAAAAGTAAGCAGCATCGAGGAAGTTGTTATCCACAACGAGAAATCAAAATTTAAAAATAAAAAAGAAAATCCGGCCTACCGTATTATGCAGGAAGTCTGGAAGCGTAAGAGAAATAACGGTCTCGATAAATTCGATTCTTACACGTACAAAGAGTACGAGAAGATTCAGTTTGATGCCAATAATCTCGATAGTACGTTTATGAACAGAAAGATCTTTAATAAGCTAGATTTTATCTTTGATTATGCAGATTCTACTGCAAGAGGAAAAATGGCGCTGCCTATTTTCTTAAACGAATCTATTTACAATCACTTTGGGGTAAATAAGCCGAATAAAAAGACAAAAAAGCTCCTGGTTGCCCAGAAAACTTCCGGTTTTCAGGATAATCAGGTGATTACGATCACGGCTAAAAATCTTTATCGTGATATCAATATTTACGATAATACTTTAAATTATTTTGATATAGGATTTCCGAGCCCAGTAGGAACGGATGGTTTTAGCACCTATGATTATAATTTGACAGACACTGTTTCTATTCGGGGTGAACAGGCTTATAAAATACGTTATCAGCCGAGAAGAACTGAGGTTTTAGCTTTCCAGGGATACCTTTACATCGACACCGATTCTTATGCGGTTTTAGAGGCAACTTTAAAATCAACAAATAAAATCAATGTCAATTTCATTAATTCCATTTCTACAGAATTAGAATATGATAATCCGGATGATGAAACTTTTTTGCCTAAAAAATACGTCACAGAGATAGAAATGACTCCTTTTTCTAAAAAGAAAACGGCAAAAAGCGTTATTGCCAAAAGGTCTGTAGACTATTCTGAATATGAATTTAATAAACCTTTAGCCGATAGTGTTTTCACAAGAAAAAAAGAAGAGTATGACGATCGGTTCGTAGATAAAGACGATGCTTTTTGGGTGAATGCAAGACCAGACTCCTTGTCTAAGGAAGAAAAAGGGGTGTACGAAATGCTTGACCGACTGCAGCATACGCCAAAATTCAACAGGATTATTAAAATTACAGAAACACTTGCTTCAAGATATTATAATATTACAAAAGGTATCGATTTAGGGCCGATAACTTCAATTTACGGAAAGAATGAAGTGGAAGGTGACAGAATAAGATTGGGAGCAAGAACCTATTTTACGCAAAATGATCCGTGGAGAATTGAATTTTACAATGCGTATGGTTTTAAAGATCAGCAGTTCAAATACGGAGTAGAAGGACGTTATATGTTTAACAGGGTCAATCGTTTTATGATCGGAGCAGGAACGAAAAGAGACATCACACAACTTGGGGTACAGTTAACAACAGAAGACGGAATTTTATCACGATCATTTGCTTCGTCGACTGTATTTGCAAGAGGAGAGAATGCTTCTTTGAGCTCGGTAAACCAAACAAGTGTTTTTACTTCTATTGAACCTTGGAAAAATTTTCAGGTAAGAGTTGACGGAACGTTGCAAAGCATTAAATCTGCCAATCCTTCGGGTTTTAACCTGATGTATTTCAGAAATGGCGATTTAAGAAAAACAACGAATGATTCGCACGTTACCATCAGTTTGATTGCAAGACCGGGTGCTACTTTTTCTCAGACCGGGGTTGACCGATATGAGCATGGAACTTTGGCGCCGACCATTGTTTTGAAATATACGAGAGGTATTGAAGGTCTGTTTAATGCGGATTTTAATTATAATAAATTACAGTTTATGTTTTACAAACCGATTCTTTTAGGAAGTTGGGGGAAAACATTATTTAGTTTTGAAGCCGGAAAAAACTTTGATACTGTTCCTTTGGCGCTACAGAATATTATTCCGGGAAACCAGTCTTACGGAATTGTTCCGAACACTTTTGCCCAGCTCAATTATTATGAATTTGTTGCAGATACCTATTCAACACTTCATATAGAGCATCATTTTAACGGTAAAATACTTTCTTATATTCCTTTGATAAAGAAACTCAAGTTAAGAGAAGTTGCCTTCATCAGAGGAGCTTACGGATCGTTGAGTGACGCATCAAAAAACATCAATGTAGACAATTTGAAATATTCTGCGCCGGATCAGCAGATTTATTACGAGTACGGTTTTGGAATTGAAAATATTGGTTTCGGAAACATCAGAATTTTCCGTGTAGACTTCAACTGGAGAGGAAATTATTTAGACCGACCAGATGTTTCTAAATTTGGAATTAAAGCTGGCTTTCAGTTTGGGTTTTAAGATTGATTCTCAACAATGTATTTCTTTAATGAACCAGCGGAACCTTTGATGTCGTTTACATATTACGATATTGCATTCTTTATTTTAGTCTTAGCAATCAATATTTATATATTCAGAAATAAAAAAGACATTAAGATAAATCGCTTTGCGAAAATATCAATATTTTTACTTTTCTTTATATTGATTCCTTATATATCAAACACAATTGAAACCAAAAACATTTATAAAAAATTTACAATAGTTGATGGTTTTAACCTTTGGTATCTAATATTTAAATATCCCGTTTGGTGGTCAATAGGAATTTTAGAAATCTTATTTTTATCCAAATTACAGGAAAAACAATCTATAAAAAATTTATAAAGCACAAAAAATCCTCAACATTTTTGTTGAGGATTTCATTTTTTATATTACAACCCAAGCTCTATTAGCATGGATTCTCATCTAAAATCCAATTTTGACATATTTGTTGTTGTCTTGGCGTCCATGTAGCCCATTCTGCACATGTAGTTGCAGGAGGGGGGCAAAGAACACCTACACCACCATCAATAGTTTTAAGTTGTTTTTTTGTTAATTTTTTCAAATTTTTCATAGAATTTTGTTTTAATTTGTTGCCTACTCTATATGCTTTTCGGCGATCGCAATTGTATCACATTGTGACAAATATATAAAAATTCTATAAGTGGAGAGATATTTTTGTTAATTTTAACAGTTCAATATCAAACAAAAAATCCCCAACAAAAATGTTGAGGATTTTATTTTTATAAACGCTTATTAATTATGCGTTTGGCTCTACAGATACGAAAGATCTGTTATTTGCTTTCTTTCTGAAAACCACTTTACCGTCTACCAAAGCAAACAAAGTGTGATCTTTACCGATACCAACGTTTTCACCTGGGTGGTGTTGTGTACCTCTTTGTCTGATGATGATGTTTCCGGCAATAGCGTCTTGTCCTCCGAAAATTTTCACTCCTAATCTTTTAGAGTGAGATTCTCTACCGTTCTTGGAACTACCAACTCCTTTCTTGTGTGCCATTTTATTTTAAGGTTTTTTGGTTAAACAATTATTCTGCGCTTTCAGCGTCAGCTTTTTTAGTTGTTTTTTTAGCAGGCTTCTCTGCTTTTTTTCCGTCAAATCCTGTAATACCAGTGATTTTGATCTGAGTTAAAGATTGTCTGTGACCGTTTTTAACTTCGTAACCCTTTCTTCTTTTCTTTTTGAAAACGATTACTTTATCAGCTTTTACGTGGTCTAGGATCTCTGCCTCTACAGTGATACCGCTTACAGCTGGGGCGCCTACAGTGATTGCTCCGTTTACAGTAAGTAAGATTTTATCGAAAGATACTTTTCCTCCTTTATCTCCTTTCAAACGGTTCACAAACAACTTCTGGTCTTGCTCAACTTTGTATTGAAGCCCTGCTATTTCTACAATTGCAAACATTGTCTATAAATTTTTAGTTAATTCGAGGTGCAAATGTAGTGATTATTTATTTAGTAACAATATGATTTTGAGAAATTTTCAAATTTTTATATGATTACTACTCAATCACGTTTTATTTGTACTTTTGGAAAATATTCCACATTTAGATGAACAGAGATCTCTACATTGATTTTGCGAAAGGTTTAGCCACGCTTTCCATTATATTCATTCACACCGCATTTTGGTCGGGGCAGTTTTATATCATCCCGGAAATCCGTGTGTTTTCTTTGGTTTTTGATGTTGCGCTTTTTTATGCATTAAGCGGAATCACTTCCGGAAATAATATCGAAAAGACATTTTACCGTTTACTGAAGCTTCAGATTACATACATGATTTTTGTGACGCTTCTTTTCTTTTTAGATTATTTTTTTAAAATTTTCGGGCTCACCTTTTTTTCGCTCGAATGGCTGCAAAATTTCTATTCAACATTTGGATCAAAATATGTAGCAACAAGCATTTCGACAGCGCCGCAATGGCAGAATTTAGGAAACTGGTATCTTCACGAATATACCCATGCAGATACTTTTCCTGTGGTGATGGGAAGTTTTTGGTATCTTAAGGTTTATTTTATTTTAACGGTTTTCGGAGTGTTGATCTTAAAATTTTTCCCGAAACACGTCAATTGGTTTATCGGGCTTTGCATTGCTTTAACTTTGCTATTTAATATTTTCCCGGAAATTTATCCGAGCGGGCAGGTTGGTTATGTCGCTTTTTATATGACGGTTTTCCTTGTAGGAAATAAAATGAGGGGCAAAAAAATCCCTGCGAAAATGATTCCTGTGCTTTACGCACTGGTTGCAGTAGCTTTGGTTGGGATGTTCTGGTATTTTGGAAACGACATTTTCTTTAAAATCAATAAGCAAAAATTTCCGCCACAAACACCATATATTATCTGGACTTTATTTTCACTGACGACTTTATTTGTTTTGTATAACAGATTGAAGATTACCAAAGAAAATTTTGTTACGCATATTGGTAAAAACGCGATTTTCTTTTATTTCGGTCAGGGAATCAGTTCGTCATTGATCTATTTTCTCGTAGTTCCTTTAAAAGAAAATATGCCTTGGTTGGTTTTGATGGTTCTGATTTATGTAATGAATGTTATTTTAGCCTTTATCATCGCAACAGGTTTAAAGAAATTTGATGCTTTCGGCTGGAAGATTCTTGAATTTTTAAGATTAAAAACAGCTTCGAAATAGTTTTTAAACTTTTAATTTAAAACATTAAGAACATTAAAGTTTTAAGTTTGATTAAGGAATATCTATAGATATTATTTAGCATCACGCTTAATTTTAGATATATCTAAACCTTAATATGCCTTAAACAATTAATTATCTTAATGGTTCCGTTGATTATTCAGTATCTCAACAATCGTGTTTTAAATAAATTCTCCATCTTATTGCAAATTATTTTAAATTTACAAAAATTTTTCAAGTCATGTTTAAGCTGAAGCTTCCCACTGATCCGAGATGGGCAAATATTGCAGAAGGAAATCTACAGGAAATTTTAACCGATCACGCGTGGTGCGARCAAAAAGCAGCGACCAACGCGATCGGTCTTATCACAATGCTTCCTGAATATCCGGAAATTGTGACCGAGCTTTTAGCCATTGCTCAGGAAGAGCTGGAGCATTTTAATCAGGTGCACCAGATTATTATCAAAAGAGGCTACACTTTCGGACGTACCAGAAAGGATGATTATGTGAATGAGCTGGTAAATTTTATCCAGAAAGGCGGAAACAGAGATACTTTAATTATTGATAAAATGCTTTTCGCTGCAATGATTGAAGCAAGAAGCTGTGAGAGATTCAAAGTTTTAACTGAAAATATTAAAGACGAAGAATTAAAAACCTTTTATAAAGAATTGATGATTTCTGAAGCCAATCATTACACTACTTTTATAGGTTTTGCAAGACAGCTTGGAGACGCAGAACAGGTAAATAAAAGATGGGAAGAATGGCTGGAATATGAAGCAAAAATCATTCAGTCTTACGGCAATAAAGAATCAATACACGGATAACCAGTTGAAAAAACCGACCTTTGAAAGCATGACCAATTTGTTCCTGAAAAACTTTTTTCAGGGATTGATTATTATTGGTCCTATCGGATTAACAATTTTCGTGATCTGGTCGGTCATTACTTCCATCGACAATATTATTCCGTCGGTTGCCAAAGAAATTCCGGGATTGGTTTTTGTGTCAACATTATTGTTAACTGCTTTACTGGGTTATTTGGGAAACAAATTCGTTGTCGGCAGATTCTTTGTCGATGCAGTAGATCGACTTTTAGAAAAAACACCGGGAATCAAGCATATTTATTCGCCTACGAAAGATGTAATGTCCTCATTTGTAGGAGACAAGAAAAAATTTAGCGATCCGGTTTGGGTGAAAACCAACGAAAATCCGGAAATCTGGAGAATAGGATTTCTTACTCAAAAAGAAATGGCAGATGTTGAAAAACATAATTATGTTGCGGTTTATCTTCCGCATTCTTATGCAATTTCGGGTTGGGTAATTGTAACTGAAGAAAAAAATATAAAACCTGTGGTCGGAATGTCTGCAGCTACAGCGATGAAATTTGCGGTAAGCGGTGGTGTTGCGGGTTTTCATTCAGATGAAAATATATTTAAAGCTCCTGAGTAAAATTCTTTTACTCACTTTAAACTATTTTGTTTAAAATTTCAACATGAGAAATTAAAAAAAAGGACTCTTAAGGATGATGCTTTATAAAACATCTTTGATGTTTTCTTAATCAATCTTAAATCCTAAAATTTTCTTAATGTTTAAAAAGATACAATCCAAAATACATCTGATGTTTTGAAATTATTTTCAAACAATTTTCTTTAATTAAATCTAAAAAAAATATCACATGGAATTACCATATGCAGAACCGTTTCGTATCAAAATGGTAGAAGAAATCCGTCAGTCTACAAGAGAAGAAAGAGAACAATGGCTGAAAGATGCAAAGTTCAATTTATTTAATCTAAAATCTTCGCAGGTTTACATCGATCTTTTAACAGATTCCGGAACCGGAGCGATGTCAGACAGACAATGGGGAGCTTTGATGACCGGAGACGAAAGTTACGCTGGTTCTCGTTCGTTCGAACAATTACACGACACTGTAAAAAGTATTACAGGTTTCAAATATTTATTGCCAACACACCAGGGAAGAGCGGCTGAAAATGTTTTGTTTTCGGTTTTGGTAAAAGACGGAGACGTCATTCCCGGAAACTCGCATTTTGATACTACAAAAG
>NZ_JBFRGA010000089.1:0-10085 GCF_052115105.1 Chryseobacterium sp. 2TAF14 | reverse complement strand
GTGGTATTACGATCATGGCATACGCCGGAATTTGCGGAAATACAAATAATCTGGCTAGTAATAGTATTGCGATATTTCATACGCGCTCTTTTCAGTCTATAACTTCTACCGTTCAGGGTAAAACATGTCAGGTTACAACTCCTGTGTCAAATACGGCTCCGGTTGTAAATGCAGGAAGCGATTATATAATACCTCTTAATACACCATTTAAATTAACAGGCTCAGCTACGGATGCACAGTCAAATCCACTTACTTACTGCTGGGAACAAAATGATACAGGACCATCCGGAAACTGGAACGCTCCCACTGGCAATGCTCCTTTATTCAGATCGTTTTTAYCAACTACCGTTCCTTACAGATATTTTCCTAAGATTCAAGATGTACTGAGCAATACGGTCGTAAAAGGCGAGTTTTGGCCAAACTATGCAAGATCAATGGAATTTAGATTAACAGTAAGAGATAATAACGCTGGTTGTGGTGGTGTTGCTAATGATGATGTTGCCATTACTGTTGATGGTACTTCTGGTCCGTTCAGAGTAACTTCACCTTCTACAGCGGTAAATTGGTCGGGCAACAGTATGCAAACAGTAACCTGGAATGTTGCAAATACAACTGCTGCACCTGTAAGTTGTGCAAATGTTAGCATTTTACTTTCTACAGACGGAGGTCTTACTTATCCGATTACAATTTTAGCTTCTACGCCAAATGACGGTTCAGAAGTAATTACTGTTCCAAACATCAATACCTCACAGGCAAGAATCATGGTTGCGAGTGTAGGAAACGTTTTCTATCATATCAATCCTGCAACTTTCAGTATTACTCAGACATTAGGCGTGAATGAAATTACTCAGGATGAAGACGTATTTGTGATATATCCTAATCCAAGTAAAGGAATATTAAACATTAAGTTTGCACAGCAGAGCGGTGCTCATGACATCAGTGTATATGATTTGAGTGGTAAATTAGTCTTTAGAAAAATGAATGATAAAGCTGATAAAGATAAAATTGCTACGTATAATTTGTCTAACCTGGTAAAAGGAGAATATTTAATTAGTATTAAATCTAAAACTATCGACAAAACGATAAAATGGATTAAAGAATAACAAAATCAGAATACAATAAATTAATAGAAAGAGAGGCATTTGCTTCTCTTTTTTTTGTAAATTTTCGTAAAATTTTTTATGAAAAAGTTAACTCCGTTTTTACTGATAATTTTTTCCGGATTTTTTTTCGGACAAAATATTGAGTCTGTAAAAAAGACTGTTCAGAATATCAATCAAACCAAAAATTTTAAAATTAAAACAGTTCCTTATTCTTATTTTATGGATAAATCTGAAGTCACAGACAATGGAATTGAATTAAAAGGATTTTATAAAAACGGAAAACTCAGAAAAATGGAGCACTTCGTGGGTTTATCGGCATGGAATATCATTACAGAATATTATTTTTCCGAAAATGGTAAACTGGTTTTCGTGCATTCAAAAAAACTTCAGACAGTCGGTGAAAACGGGTATCTGGAAAAACCTCAACTTTTAACAGAATTGAGATGCTATTATGAAAATGATAAACTTATAAAAACTACAGGAATATTTAATGGTGGCGAGAAAATAGACTATCAAAAAGAATCTCAAAATCTTAAAAATGATTTGAAAAAATATAATTAATTAAAGCATAAAAACTCAAACTCATTAACTCTAAAACGCTCCGACTCAAAAAACCTTTAAAACGCTCCAACTTATTTCCTTACCTTTGCAGACTAAATTTATCATTCATGCAACTCGGAAAAACCCAGACTTTAAAAATTTCAGAAAAAAACAATTCAGGATGGATGCTTGAATCAGAAACAGGCGAAACCGCTTTTATGTCTAAAGTTTTCATTCGTGAAGAAAAAGAAATTGGTGACGAGATCGAAGTTTTTGTGTATCAGGATGATAACAAACTGAAGGCAACTACCGAAATTCCTTTAGCTGAAGTGGGCGAGTTTGCCGTGATGAGCTGTGTGCAAAGCCTTCCAAGCGGAGCCTTTATGGATTGGGGAATCATCAAAGATCTTTTTATTCCGTACAAGCAGCAAAAAACAAAAATCATTGAAGGCAAAAGATATCTGGTTTATCTTTATGTGGATGAAGACCTGGAATTGATTACCGGAACTACAAAATTTAAAAGAAATCCGCAATACACAGATTTGCCTTTTAAAAAAGGAGATAAAGTAGATTTAATGATGATGAATGAAAGCGAGCTGGGCTGGAATGTGGTGGTCAACAAAAAGTACATCGGCCTGGTTTACACTTCTGATGTTTATAAAAAACTATATCCGCTTTCAGAGGAAGAAGGGTATATTAAAACCATTCGTGAAGATGGTAAAATAGATGTGTCGCTGCAGCCTGAAGGTTTTGAAAATATTGACGAGTTCAAACAAAAAATTCTTAATAAACTGGAAGAAAACTTTGGTTTATTGCATCTTTCAGATAAATCTTCACCCGAAGAAATTAAAGATGAATTGCAGATGAGCAAAAAGAACTTCAAAAAAGCTTTAGGAGGATTGTATAAAGATAAAATTGTAGATATTTTAGATGATAAAATCAGGTTGATATAGAACCTTCTCCAAAATAAAACTGAAAGTCTGAACAAAATGTTCAGACTTTTTTTATGATAATTATCACAAGAAATTCCTTAATTATTTTGTTTAACAATTTTGTCAAAACAAATGTTTGATATATCTTTGCACAAAATTGTTTAACAAAAATGTCAAAACAAGAAAAAAAAGACCAAACCCAGGAGTTGATCAAGCAGACTGCAAAGAATTTATTCTTCGTGCAGGGTAAGTTTGATGCCACAACACAGGAAATAGCAGACGAAGCAGGTGTAAACAGAACACTTATCAACTATTATTTCAGATCAAGAGATAACCTTATTCAGATTATTTTTGATGATGCACAGAAAGTAGAAAAAGAAAAATCGGAAATCATTATGAATTCTGATCTTCCTTTCAAAGAAAAAATATCGCAGTTTATTGAAGGTAGCCTTTCTACAAGTCTTCAGTATCCTTACCTGGAAACTTACATAGTTTCGCAGATCAATAAAGGAAACTGCCGAAAAAAAGATATCGAAACCGAAGATCTTGAAAAATTGTATAAAGACATCGAAGCAGAAATGGAATTAGGCAACATCGAAAAGATGAAACCTGTACATTTTATCTTGAATATGATTGCCTTACTTATTTTCCCCAGCGCAATCCGCCCTTTGTTTATGGAAAACATGAATGTCACAGACAAAGAGTTCGACGAGCTGATTTCAGAAAGAAAAGAGATTATTTTAAATATGCTTTTTAAGAAATAATTAATAAATCTTAAAGTAATTTAAAAATTGAATCGTCCTTTAGGAATAAAAGATTTAAACAACGAATACAAAAAAATAAACGAAGTATAAAATTATGAACAGAAAACGTATAACTGCTAAAAAGCTCAAAATTGGTGTAGCTGCAGCATTTATGATGTTGGCCTCTTCATCAGCTTATGCGCAGCAGCAGATTTCTCTGCAGGAAGCCATCAAACAGGCGCTGCAAAACAAAGCTGAAGCTAAAAAAGCGGCTTTGCAGATTAAAAAAGCAGAGTACAAAATTGATGAAGCAAGATCAGGAGCTCTGCCACAAATTGGTGCAACTGCAGGTGTTACTTACAATCCTGTAATTCAGGAGTCATTACTTGAGTTTGGAGGCGAAAGAATCCGTGCTCAGTTGGGACAGGCTTGGCAATCGCAGGCTGTAGTTACTTTAAATCAGACTATTTTTGATCAAAGAGTTTTTACAGGTCTTAAAGCAGCAAAATCTACCAGAGAATTTTATGTTTTAAATGCCCAATTGACTAACGAACAGATTATTGAAAACGTAGCAACAGCTTATTACCAGGTTTTTGTACAGGAAGAAAATCTTAAAACTCTGAATGTAAGTTACGCCAATACCGAAAAAGTAAGAAACGTAATCAAGAGTTTGGTAGATAACGGTTTGGCGAAAGGAATCGATTTAGACCGTACCAATGTACAGTTGACAAACATCAGCTCAAGCAGACAACAATTGGTGAATGCAGTGGAACTTTCAAAAAATTCTCTTAAGTTTTATATGGGTGTTCCTATTGAAACTGAAATTGAGTTAGAAGAAAAAGCAATCGAGCCTCAACCTCAGCTTTTAGCCGAAACGGTAAATCTTGACGGGCGTTCTGAGCTTAAAGTTTTACAGAAAAACAGAGAGCTTTTGGTGTATAACAAGAAAGCTACCGAAGCTTATCTTTATCCTACCGTTGCATTGCAAGCAAACTACGGTTGGGCAGGAATGGGTAAAAAATTCCCTTTAACAAATGGTTTGAATAACGGTGTTCTTTGGAGCGACTATTCTGCGATTGGTTTAAATATCAACATTCCGATTTTTACGGGAGGTGCTACAAAATCAAAAATTCAGCAGGCTGAAATCGATATTCAGGATCTGGATCAGGATATCCAAAATACACAGCTTCAGTTAAGTTTAGAATATAAAAATGCAGTGACCAATATTGAAAATTCATTGATCAATATTGAAAGCATGAAAAATAACGTAACCCTTGCCGAAAAAGTACAGAAGGACACACAATCAAACTATCAGTACGGTTTAGCAACACTTACGGAAGTTTTAGATTCTGAAAACGCTCTTACAGATGCAAAGCAGAATTACACAACGGCATTATTAGATTACAAACAGGCTGAAATTAAATTAATAAAAGCTAAAGGCGAGCTTAATACTTTACAAAACCCTTAAGAACATGAAATCGTTATGGATTGTATTAAAAAAAAATACTGAATATGTGGCGATTACATTTGACCTTTAAAATAATAAATAACTYCAAATGAAAAAAACTTTAATATATATCATCGTAGCCGCTGTACTTGTTGGTTTGGCAGCTTGGAAAATTGCAGACAATAAAAAGAAGCAGGATACCGAAGTAAAAGAAGTAGCAAAACAGGTTGACAAGATCAATGTGAATGTTATCACAGCTTCAAGAGAAAATATAGACACCGATTATACCGCAAACGGAACATTTATCCCGAAGCAGGAATCTAATCAGTCTTCAGAAATTTCAGGACGTATCGTGAGTGTTTTGGTAAAAGAAGGTTCAAAAGTTGGTGCAGGTCAGGTTTTGGCAACTATCAAAAAAGATGCGATCGAAGTTGACGTTACTCAGGCTCAGAATAACTTGCAAAATGCAATCATTGATAACCAGCGTTATGAGAATGCCTTTAAAACAGGAGGTGTTACAAAACAACAGTTAGATAACTCAAGATTACAGCTAAAAAATGCTCAGGCTGCAGTAAGAGCTCAAGGTGTAAAAGTAAATGATACAAGCATCAGAGCCGGAATCAGCGGGATTATCAACAAAAAAATGGTTGAGCCGGGAATGGTAGTTTCTCCGGGAACTGCTTTATTCGAAATCGTAAATATCAATAGCTTAAAACTTTCTGTTTTGGTGGATGAAAGCCAGATCGGAAGAATCCAGTTAGGTCAGGAAGTCGCAATTAATGTAAATGTGTTACCAAACGATTCTTTCAGCGGAAGAATTACGTTTATTGCTCCAAAAAGTGATGCGTCTCTAAATTTCCCTGTAGAAATTGAAGTTCAGAACAGAGGAAACCTGAAAGCAGGGATGTATGCAACAGCTACATTTAAAACTAACAACGGCGCAGAAACTCAGAATATGTTGACCGTTCCTGCAGAAGCTTTCGTAAACGGGGTAAGTTCAGGACAATTATTTATCGTAAACAACGGAACTGCTAAAATGATTAAAGTACAGACCGGAAAGGTTTATGGAGATAAAGTTCAGATCTTAAGCGGATTAAACGGAGGTGAACAGGTAATTACAAGCGGACAGATCAATCTTGATAACGGTTCAAAAATCAATATCGTAAAGTAACAGCAGATGAAGTTAGCAGAAATATCCATTAAAAGACCGTCCCTCGTTATCGTATTGTTTACGATTCTTACGTTAGGAGGTTTATTAAGCTACTCCATGATGGGGTACGAGTTGATTCCGAAGTTTGAAACCAATATGGTAACCATTTCTACGGTTTATCCGGGAGCTTCACCTTCAGAGGTGGAAACTTCGGTGACCCGAAAAATTGAAGATGCTGTAGGTTCTTTGGAAAACGTTAAAAAAGTAGAATCTTCATCTTACGAAAGTTTATCGGTAATCATGGTTCAGCTGAATACAGGAGCCGATGTAAATTACGCTTTGAATGATGCACAGAGAAAGGTAAATGCTATTTTGGCAGACCTTCCGGAAGATGCAGATCCGCCATCACTTCAAAAATTCTCATTAGACGATCTACCGATCATGACGATGAGTATTACCAGTAATAAGCTGAATAATAAAGAGCTGTATGATCTTTTAGATAAAAAAATTGAGCCAATTTTTTCACGTGTAAATGGTGTAGCGCAGGTTGACCTTGTTGGTGGACAGGAAAGAGAAATTCAGGTAAATTTAGATGAAAAGAAAATGCAGGGTTACGGCATCGCAATCGCAGATGTACAACAGGCAATTCTTTCTTCAAACTTAGATTTCCCGACGGGAGCTTTGAAAACAAGAACGTCAAGATCTACAATCAGGCTTTCAGGAAAGTACAGAGATGTAGCAGAGATGAATAACCTTGTGGTTTCTAATAAAGACGGAGCGCAGGTTCGTCTTTCAGATATTGCCACAGTTTTTGATACCCAGAAAGATGTTGAGAAAGTAGCGAGATTCAACCAGAATCCTACTATTTTGATGCAGGTAAAAAAGCAGTCTGATGCCAATGCAGTATCGGTTTCAGAATCTGTTCAGAAAACGATTGAGCAGGTTCAGAAAGATTATAAAGTACAGGATATTAAGGTGAATATCGTAGATGATTCCACAGACTTTACATTGGAAGCAGCCGATCACGTAATTTTCGATTTATTCTTGGCGATTATTCTTGTTGCGATTGTAATGCTATTGTTCCTTCACAACATTAGAAATGCATTTATTGTAATGGTTTCTATTCCGGTTTCATTGATTGCAACGGTAATCGGAATGTATCTGATGGGATATACGTTGAACTTAATGAGTTTGCTTGGTCTGTCACTCGTTGTAGGTATTCTTGTAGATGATGCGATTGTGGTACTGGAAAATGTTTACCGTCACATGGAGATGGGGAAAAGCAGAATACGCGCAGCGTATGACGGAGCTTCGGAGATCGGATTTACCGTAACGGCAATTACATTGGTAATTGTGGTGGTATTTTTACCAATTGCGATGAGTTCTGGTTTGGTTTCTGATATCTTGGCGCAGTTCTGTGTAACCGTAGTTATTGCAACGATGTTATCATTATTGGCTTCATTTACGATCATTCCTTGGTTGTCTTCAAGATATGGTAAATTGGTACATCTTTCAGGTAAAAATCCTTTTGAGAAATTTATTCTTTGGTTTGAAAAACAATTAGAGAAATTCACACATTGGATTACAGGAATTTTGGAGTGGGCTTTAAAATCAACTTTAAGAAGAATAATGACGGTTGTTGTAACTTTCATTATCCTAATTGCTTCATTTATGTTGGTAGCATTCGGATTTATAGGTGGTGAATTCTTCCCTAAAATGGATAGAGGCCAGTTCCTTGTTCAGATGGAATTACCAAAAGATGCTTCTGTAGAAAAAACCAATCAGTTGACTTTAGAGGTTGAAAAATACCTTAGAAATGATAAAGATGTTGTTGATATGATTACAACAGTTGGTCAGCAATCATCAGGTTTTGGTGGTGCGCAGGCAACTTTGTATCAGTCAGAAATTCAGGTAATTTTAGTTGATAAAGCTGAACGTAACGAAAGTACAGATATTAAATCAGCTAAAATCAAGAGAGCTTTAGAAGAAAAATTCACCGGGGTTGAGTTTAAAACAGCACCGATCGGATTGATGGGAGCAGATGCTGCGCCAATCGAAATGGTAGTAACCGCTCAGGATAACGAAACAGCAAACAAAGAAGCAAACAGAATTTTAGAACTACTTAAAAAAGTTCCTGGATCTGTAGATGCTGAATTATCAACCGACACAGGAAATCCTGAAGTTCAGGTGAATATCGACAGAGATAAAATGGCTTCTTTAGGTTTAAATCTTTCAAGTGTAGGTCAGACAATGCAGACTGCATTCTCTGGAAACACAGACGGAAAATTCAGAGCCGGAGAATACGAATACGATATCAACATACGTTTTGGTGACGCCAACAGACAGTCTATTGACGATGTAAGAAATCTGATGTTTACAAATGCTCAAGGCGAACAAATCAGACTAAGCCAGTTTGCAGAAGTGAAAATGGGTTCAGGGCCAAGTTTATTGGAACGTAGAGACAAAGCGCCTTCTGTAAAGGTTAAATCTAAAGTGGTAGGTCGTCCTGTAGGAGATGTTGCCAACGAATGGGCAGCCAAATTTATGGATAACGAAAAAACAAAACCTGCCGGTGTAACCTACATTTGGAGTGGTGATATGGAAAACCAGACCGAAGGTTTCGGTACTTTAGGAATTGCATTATTGGCAGCTATTGTATTGGTTTACTTGGTAATGGTTTCATTGTATGACTCATTTGTATATCCATTTGTGGTATTGTTCTCAATTCCTTTGGCGTTGATCGGGGTAATGGTCATTCTGGCGATCACCGGAAATTCATTAAACATCTTTACGATGCTCGGTATGATCATGTTGATTGGTTTGGTGGCGAAAAATGCGATTATGATTGTGGATTTCGCAAATATGAGAAAAGCAGCAGGAGCAACTACGCATGATGCTTTGATTCAGGCGAATCACGCCCGTCTTCGTCCGATTTTGATGACAACGATTGCGATGATCTTCGGTATGATCCCGATTGCGATTGCAAAAGGAGCAGGAGCGGAGATGAATAATGGTCTTGCATGGGTAATTATCGGTGGTTTAACATCGTCATTATTCCTTACCTTGATTATTGTACCGGTTGTTTATTCATTATTCGATTCTATTTTGAGAAGAATGGGTAAACACGAAAAACCTGACTATGAAGCTGAAATGAAAGCCGATTACGAACACAGAGAACTAAGTGAAGACGGATTCACCCCGAAACACATAGATTAATATAACAACCTTTAATTAACCAAAAACCGCATCAATACTGATGCGGTTTTTTTTATGTCATTGCGATGAGCGAAGCGAAGAAGCAATCTCAAGGAACATAAATGCTCATTTGCTGAGTGAAACGCCTTTGCGATCGAAAAATATTCTCAATAATTTAAATAAAACTTAGCGTTCTTTGCGTTAAATTCAATAGGTATTCGAGATGTCATGCTGAGCTTGTCGAAGCATCTAGTAATATATCCAACAAAAAAAGCCTCCGGAAAACCGAAAGCTCATCATTCATTTTTCATGCAGAAAATTAGTCTGCCATCACTTCACCAGACTTTCTGTAGATAAAATTTCCATAGATATGTCTTCTTGCAAAGCGGCTTGGTGAATCTGCATTCACCATTTTGATATAGGTATTTCTTGGAACACCGATATATTCAAACATTTTTCCGTTCAGGTGCTGAACTTTCAAAATTGATTTTTCAAGATAGAAATCCGTAATGATCGATGTAGTAATCGTTTCGGTATATTCTTCTTTATATTTTTCCTGAGTTTCAGGGTTGATGCTTACCAGAAAATGATAGGCTTCAATCACAGACTTGCTTTTTTCTTCTGCAGCCAGTTTCCCTTCTTCATCGTTTACAAATTTATCAGGATGCGTATCTTTCATCACATTTCTGTAAATTGTTTTTAAATCTTTCAAAGTAGCAGTATTATCTACCTCAAGAAGCTTTCTGTAATCACCTATTTTTTTCATAACGTACAATCCTTATTTCGGGTTGCAAAATTAAGGTTTTAAATTGGAATAACCGTAAGTTTTTGATTATTAATTTGTTTTATAATTAACTGGGTTTAATAATTAATATGTATTATCTTCTTCTTCATCCTCATCATCAGTAATTTTGCTTTCTAAAAATTCTGTAATCCATTGTGAAATTTTATCCTCATTTTGTTTCTCTTCCATTT
>NZ_JBFRGA010000088.1:0-19266 GCF_052115105.1 Chryseobacterium sp. 2TAF14 | reverse complement strand
ATGCCACTGGGAAACCTATATTTATTATACACCATGTGCATGTCATCCGGGGCATTATGATGCTTCAGAATGTACCTGCCCTAAAGGAAAACCTAAACAATACGTCCTTACATGGAACGTATGTGAAGAGGTAGAAGATACTGCTCCTGGTGGTGGAGCTGCCACACCGGGAAATTCGCCCGGAGGAGGATCTACAGATCCTAATACAGGAATTATCCCAAACCAGCCTTGTGGAGGAAACGGCGTTCCTTCACAACCACAAGATCCTAATGCTACTTTAGGAACTAACGAAGGTTGTAATAGCGGTACTCCTACTTTACCGAATCTGGAGCCTATAGAATTTGAAGAGCTTAAAACTGATTGTGAACGATTAAAAGAAAAGACAGATGACGCTTTATTCAAGCATAGGATGGATAGTCTGAAATTAAGAGTGACCCAGCAAAACCCAGATCCGCACGAGACCAGTATAACGGTAGAAAAGTACAAAGGAAAAATTACATATTCTATTGCACAAAGCCCACCTTATTTTCAAGCAGATGGTACGAAGAGTGTAATCAATACACAAAGTAATCACGATGTTGCGGGGCTGCATAATCATTGTCCCGGAGGCATTCCTATATTTTCATATCCCGATTTGGTAAGCTTTTATGACCATTATAAATTTTTAGTACCTTTCAGAAAGAATGAATTTTCAATGTTTTTGGTAACTTTCAAAGGAACTTCCTATGCTTTAAGGATGCAGGATATTACGGTACTGGATACTCTATTTCAAGGTATGGATCTCAATACAAAAGAGGGAAAAAAATTGGCAGAGAAGAAAGTTAGAGAAATTTATGAAACTTATGGGGGGCTAAACACTAATCAAACCTATACTGTTGACATGGCAGAGAAAATGCTGATGAAAGTACTTAATACAGAAAAATTTGGCAATGGAAATTCAGTATTTTTGTATCAGTATATAGACAACCAATGGAAGAAATTAACATTGAATCCGGATGGAACAATTCAGAAAATACCTTGTCCTTAACCTTAATATTTAAACGATTATGAAAAAAATATTCTTATTATCAATTCTTATATTATTATCTGTGCAATGCACAGCACAAAGCCATATTATAAATTCTACAGATTGCGATTCTTATTTTAGCGAAAGTTCAGGAGATTATTACAGAAAGGATATGAATAATATTATGGATAAATATGCTGGAACGTGGAAATGGACAAATGGAAGTAGAGAATTCACTTTGACTTTAATAAAACAAATAAAACATCATTACCACGAAACAGGAAATGATAATTATTATAAAGATAGAATAGTAGGTTATTACGTTTACAAAGAAAATGGAATTATAATAGCGGATACTTCTTCTGATAATAATTTATCGACTGACTATGGAATGAAAGTAATGTTTATACTAAACTGTCATTCTCAAATAGCATCAATTGCTTTTGAAGACTACAAAAAATATAAAGATTTTGATGTGATACTTGAAAGCCTATCACCTACCCAACTAAAAATGAAAATGTTTGAAAGGGAGCACATCATTACAATTAGAGATGGGGTACAGATTCCAGCAGAAATGCCACAAGGAGGCAGTACTTTCCCGATGGAAATGATCCTTACAAAGCAGTAATATAAAGCCTCCAATTTTGGAGGTTTTATAATATCGGTAAGCTTTAACCTAAATGCTAGCAACAACAAATCCCATAGGTCCTCCGGTAAGTAGCGCAGCAACCAATCCTGAAAATCCATGTGGAGGAAGTATTCCTTCCCAGCCACAAGACCCGAACTCTACTATTGGAGGAAACGAAGGCTGTAATCCCGGTACACCTACTTTGCCGAATCTGGAAGTAAATTTACCAGACCGCACTACACCTGCGAGAAAACAAAAGCTTTACTGGCAGACCCTGAGGTGAAGAATAAGATTGATTCTTTAGAAAAAAAATCTCAAACCATTGGGGAAAAAGGTTTTCTTTATATGAAAGATAATACTACTTCGGAAATAATTGATGGTGGAGACCATGAGGTAAACTTCACTCCATACACCGGTTATAAAGGAATATATCATAATCATACACCTGCTGGTACTTATATGCTGTCGGTAGAAGATATTATAACCATGTATAAAACTGCTGTAAAACAATTGGATGCTGCAACAGCAAAAGAAGCTTTTGTAGGGATGGTAGCAAAGGAAACCTGCAATTGCCCGCCCGATAATTTTGTATACCACAATTATCTTTTACGTTTTAACAGAGACTTTCCGAAAGCCATAGCTATTGCATATTCTACAAAAGAACAAAAAAATAAGTTTGAAGATGATTATACAGAACTAAAAATGAAATTATTAGGAAATCCAGTATTAAGAAACGGGTCTAGCCCAATGGCAAACCTCAATTCCCAAGGATTGGAACAATTACTTTTCGGAATTCTGGCTAAGATGAATATTAGTCCAGACCAAGTTGTTCTGCAAAAAATAGAAAAAAACGGAACTGTAAATAACGTAAACTTGAATCCTGATGGCTCGACATCGTATGTAAAATGTCCTTAACTTTAAAATAAAAATTATGAAAAATATTAAAACAATAATGGCTTTAGCTCTTTTTATAAGTTTTATAAATTGTAAAGCTCAAACATATCCTTTAAATACAGACTATGAAAATATACCTTCATATTCATATACTAAAGATTTAGATAATGAGTTAAACCCATACATAGGTACATATAAAGCTATATATCAGGGAAATGAAACAACGTTATATATTACAAAGGTTGAACATATGTTAAAGGAAAGAACAACTAAAACTTATTATATGGATGCTTTAGTCATACGATATACTGTGAAAAACTCATCCGGTATTACCCTTCAAGATACTCAAAGTAATATCGATAATAAATTTTATAGTATAAGAACTTTTCCACAAGACAATATAGTTGGCATGTACTATCCTGGTACCAATTGCGGTGTAGGATATGGATCTGTATTTCTCTCTAAAATTAACGCAACACAACTATCTTGGACCTATCGTCCTGAAGGAAGGATATTCGTAAATAAAGATGAAGAATGTCCCGGAAATCAAGATACAAAAGTTTATTTACCGGTAACTGAGGGTTTGATATTTACTAAACAATAGTAAAACAAAGCCTCTTTGTAGAGGCTTTGCTACTTATAAAATACATATATGAAAAAGAATATAATTTATTTTTTAATCTGTTTCTTACCATTTGTTTTAAATGCACAAAAAGTAAAAATAGAAGGGCATATTGAGCTGCCCGATAAAAATGGATGGCCAACAACTTTTATTACATTAAATGATACCATTGCTAAGCTTAATAAGTTAGGATTAAAAGATGATAAAATAATAAATGACAAGGATATTCTGACTTATACCGATTCAACCAACTATTTTTCAATTAATGCAAGACCAGGTGATACATTGTTTTTTAGAAATAATATTAGATTATACCATGTCGAAAAATATGCAGTTTCAGATTTGATGAAGGAAAAGAACCTTGTCATAAAATTCAGAACAAAACCCTGCTTTCTGCCAAAAGAGTGCGATCAGAAAACACCTTCAAAAAGATATGTTTTTGTGGGAAGCAAAATAAATGTGACTTATGCAGATACTTCCAATTATTGTTACGAGCCGTGGGACTCTAAGTATAATGCCACATATAAAATTGAACAGGAGTTTGGCGATCATTTTCCAGATTCAACAATAACATTTACTGCCTATGACCATGATTTTTCACATAGGTTCCTGTTTGAAGATTATAACGTAAATGTGTTACTCTTTGTAGAAGAACGCTGCGGTGAACTCATTCATAAAAGGTATAAATTTTATCCTGTTTACAAAACAGCCGATGGAAGATGGGCAACTCCTGTCGAGACTGATAGAAGCAGTTATGATAAGTCTGAAAATCGTAAAGGGGCTTTTAATATCTAATAAGAAAACTACTCCAAAAAATAGAGTAGTTTTATAATTTTATTTTTAAAGCTTTTAAGAAAGTCTTTCGATCAAAGCCATGTAGAACCCGTCGTAGCCTTCACTAGGCATTACTTTTTCGTCTTTGATTAATTTGTAATTCGAATTATTTTTCAAAAATTCTTCAACCTGCATATTGTTTTCAGAAGGTAATATAGAACATGTTGCATACACCATTTTACCGCCAACTTTCAGCATTTTAGAATAATCCTGAATGATTTGCTGCTGTTCTTTTTTGATTCTGTCGATAAAATCCTGGTCGATCTTCCATTTGCTGTCGGGGTTTCTCTTTAAAACTCCCAAACCGGAACAAGGTGCGTCAATCAAAAGTCGATCTACTTTATCGTGAAGACGTTTGATTACTTTTGTATCGGTGATTACGCGTGTTTCAATATTGTGCGCTCCTGCTCTTTTTGCACGGCGTTTCAGCTCAGCCAACTTCCATTCAAAAATATCTAAGGCGATAATCTGTCCTTTATTTTGCATCAAAGCAGCTAAGTGAAGGGTTTTTCCACCCGCTCCTGCACAAGCATCAACTACTCTTTGTCCTTCTTTTACATCAAGGAAATACCCGATTTTTTGCGAGGAAGCATCCTGTACCTCAAACAAACCTTCTTTGAAAGCGGTGGTAAGAAATACATTTTTCTTTTCCTCAAGCTGTACTGCATCAGGATAATTTTTAATAGGGTAAGAAACTACGTTTTCGTCTGCAAGATCAGAAATAAGTTCTTTGGTCGTTGTTCTTAAAGAGTTTGCTCTTAAAACAGTTGGTGCTTTTTCGTTAAGCGCATGCATTTCTTTTTCCCATTTTTCGCCTAATTCTCTTTCAAGTGTTTCAACAAGCCATTCTGGGATAGAATGCTCGATTGCTTTTGTAGGAACGGTTCCTTTTTTAAGTTTTGTCGTGATGTCGGCAATTTTTATGCCTTCAAATTCTTCAAATCTTTTATAATTGGTCTTGCTCCAAAGCAGATATGCGATGATTAATTTATAGATGTTATTCGGTTTTACCCCTTCACCCATGTAATATTCAAGGCGTTTTTTCCAGCGGATGATGTTATAGAAAATCTCAGAAACAACGGCTCTATCCTGGCTTCCCCATTTTCTGTTGGCTTTCAAAAGTCTTTCGATCACTTTATCGGCATATTTGTTTTTTTCGAAAAAAGTTTCCTGTAAAGCATCGTGAATACCGATTGCCAGGTTTCTGTGAATTAATTCCATAAATTGCTGTAAGCTGTTTGAATCTGCAAAAATACGAATTTAAGTTGAGAGTTAAATATTTGTAATTATGAGTTATCAATTATCAATTATCAATTATGAATTATGAATTATGAATTAGCTTTGTCTAACGTCTAACGTCTAACGTCTAATTTCTAACGTCTAATTTCTAACTTCTAACTCAAAAAACTATCTTTGCAAAAAATATATAAATATGAGTGATGCAGTTATTTGTCCGAAATGTAGTTCTGAATTTACGTATGAACAAGATGGTTTAATGGTTTGTTCTCAGTGTTTTCACGAATGGGATCCTAAAGAAACGGCAAATGAAGATAAAATTTTAGACATCAATGGTAATGAACTTCAAAACGGAGATTCGGTTATTGTGATGAAAGATCTTCCTGTAAAAGGCGCTCCGAAACCTGTAAAAGCAGGAACTAAAGTAAAAAATATTCGCTTAAGACCCGATAGCGATCATAATATTGACTGCAAAATTGATGGTTTTGGTGCAATGGCCCTGAAATCTGAATTTGTAAAGAAAGCATAATTTGCAGATAGCTTTTAGCAGTTGGCTTTGTTGTTAATTAAACGGCAAAGCCAATTTTTTTACGGTTAGCGCAATAAAAAAGGAAAGAGTTGGACAGAGTAATCTTTCAAAGACTTGATTGCAGTAATGCTAATTTAGGTCTGGAAGGCAGAAAGAGAATTAACCAAAAATTTCCTTAAGCTGTTGTCATACAAATATATATAATTTTTTCTGGAAAGAATAGCTAATTCATTGAAAATTATCCACATACTCACATTGAGCAGTTTGGTATTTTTCTTAATATTTAAATTTAAAAATAATTTAATTGAATATAATCTGAACAGAGTTTTCAAGCTGTTGATTGCTGTACATCACGATTTCTTTGCCTTTGAATCTGATCTTGTTCCAGTAATGATTTCCTGCAAATCTGCTTTCTAAAACCTCGGCTTCCAAACCGTTTTCTGTGATTCTAATCTGATGCGGATAATAAAAAAATCTGGAAACCGGCAATTCTGAAATTTCATCCTCACTGAAAATATTTACTTCACCAAAAAGTTTTGCTACATAAGGATTATAAGGATCTTTGTAAGTTTCTTCTGCAGTATTATTTTGGATCAGTCTTCCGTTTTGTAAAACGATGATTTGGTCTGTCCATGCGATGATGTCCTGAAGTTCGTGAGTAGAAATGATCAGGGAGATATTGTTTTCTTTCACATATCTGAACAGTTTTTCGCGAAGCTCGATTTTTCTTGCAAAATCAAGGTTGCTAAACGGTTCGTCAAGTAAAAGCAGCTTCGGAAGCACGGAAAGTGCTCTTGCGATTGCCACTCTTTGTTGTTGTCCGCCACTTAAGTTTTTGGGTAAAACATTTGCAAATTCAGCCAAACCAACAACGTCTAAAAGCTCTGAAACTTTTTCTTTTTTCTTAACTAAATTAATATTTGAAAGAAACTTGCCAACATTGTCTGCAACGGTTGCATAAGGCATCAGATCAAAATTTTGTGCTACAAATTTCATATCGGCTTCACCGGGAACGAGATTTCCTTTCGGCCCCATCAGTTTTTTGCCTTCAAATAAAATTTCACCCTGATTCCAGTCGTGTAAACCGTAAATAAGGCTCAGTAACGTAGATTTTCCGCAACCGCTTTCACCTGCCAATGCGATAATTTTACCTTTATCCAATTTCAGATTAAAGTTTTGAAAAAGCGTTTTTTCCTGAGAATGAGAAAAATACAAGTTGTTTATCTCTAATAGCATATTGCAAAAATAAGGGTTTTTGGGAAGACTGGCATATTTTTAGTAATTTAGCCATGCATAAATCATATCAAAATGAAAAGATTATTATTTTCTCTAGCAATTCCCGCTTTATTTACTTTTGTTTCTTGCTCTAAAGAAAAACCGGTAACAAGTGAAATGGATGATGTGACAACAACGAAGGACGGAAGCCGTTTTGTTTTGGATACGTTAAACAGTAATGTAGAATGGAAAGGATATAAGGTTTTTAAATCTGAAAATACAAGCCATTTTGGAACCATTAAATTTGAAAGCGGAGACGTAACTGTAAAAGACGGCAAGCTTGAAAGCGGAAAATTTGTAGCAGACATGGCTTCATTAACGTCGGAAGATTTGAAAAATAAAAAAGATGATCTTGAAAAACTGAACACCCATCTGAAAAGTGCCGATTTTTTTGAAGTTGAAAAATTTCCGACGGCATCTTATGAAATTACAAAAGTAAGCTCTTCTGCAGAAGGTGATTACAATACAATTTTAGATGGAAATCTTACCATAAAAGGTATTACCAAACCGACTCAGTTTAAGGCAAATGTTGCAGTAAACGGATCGGAAGTGAGCATTGCAACCGAGCCAAAAGATATTGTAAGAGAAGAATTTGGGGTGAAATTTCAATCTCCTGCTGCAAATGGTGTTATTAAAAATGAAGTAACATTGCAGATTAAAATAAAAGCTTTAGAGAAAAAATAATTTTAAATTTAAAATGAATTAGGAGGCTTTAATTTGTGCTACTGCAACAGTTTTAGATTAATAGCAAACTCCTTTGGATAATAATTTATATAATCTGTTTCGTGCGAGACAGATTGGGTAAAACAATGATTGAAAAGATAGAAGAATTACTGGTTGAGGTCAATGGTTTCAATGCGACAAACAAAGAGGAAATTGAAAACTTCCGAATCAAGTATAACGGGAAAAAAGGGGTTCTGAACGATTTTTTTGAAAAATTCAAAGAAGTTCCTAATGACCAGAAGAAAGAATTCGGGCAGAAAATCAATACTCTGAAGCAAGCGGTCAATGTAAAGCTGGAAGATTTAAAAAATGCTTCTGCTTCTTCTGTTATCTTGGAAAAAGATGATCTTACAAAGCCTGCTTTTCCGCTGGATTTGGGATCGAGACACCCGATTAATCTGGTGAAAAACAGAATTATCGAGATCTTTAAATCTATTGGTTTTGCCGTTGCAGACGGTCCTGAAATTGAAGACGACTGGCATAATTTTACTGCGCTTAATCTTCCGGAATATCACCCTGCGAGAGATATGCAGGATACTTTCTTCATCGAGCAGAATCCCGATATTTTATTGAGAACGCATACTTCTTCAGTTCAAATCCGTTATATGGAAGAAAACGAACCGCCGATCAGAATTTTGTCTCCGGGAAGAGTTTTCAGAAATGAAGCGGTTTCTTCGCGTTCACATTGTATTTTCCATCAGATTGAAGGTTTGTATATTGATGAGAAAGTAAGTTTTGCAGATTTAAAACAAACGATTCAGTTTTTTACCACTGAGCTTTTTGGAAAGTCTAAAATCAGAATGAGACCTTCTTATTTCCCTTTTACAGAGCCAAGTGCAGAAATTGATGTGTATTGGGGGCTGAATTCTGAAACCGATTACAGAATTACCAAAGGAACAGGCTGGCTTGAAATTATGGGTTGCGGAATGGTAGATCCTGCCGTTTTGAATAATGTAAATATCGATTCTGAAAAATATTCGGGATACGCATTCGGAATGGGAATTGAAAGAATTGTTATGCTGCTTTATCAAATGAGTGACATCAGAATGTTTTTTGAGAATGATGTAAGAACTTTGGAGCAATTTAAAACATTATAAATTAATTTAACATAAATATTTTTAATCCTGTGAAATTTTCACGGGATTTTTTATTAACTTTATGAATCACTTAAAGACTAAGTATTTTAAGGTAAAAATTTACAGTCTTTTAATGGATTTAGAGAATAAAATATAAGTGTTATAATTGGAGTTTCTCCGGTTTACGAAGTATATCTTCAGAACAAATGATCGTATACTAGAATATTTTAGCAGTCTGTAAACAAAAGAGCTTAGCTCTGATTGTGGAAAAAGCTTTAAATACATATTTATGAAATCAGAAGATAACCAACCAAAGCCTTTAAATTTTAGATTTAGAAAAATCGTTCATTATTCTCTTATCTTTTGTATTCTATTGATACAGCTTATCATTGCTGCTTTTTTCTACAACGAATTTGTTAACAAAAAAAATCTGGAATTTATTGAAAATCAGTTGAAAGAAGTGAATTCTCTAGAAAAATTAACAGATAATTCCAGAAAAGAACTCATCAATGCCCAAAATTCTCTTCAGCAATATCTTGTAAATGCCGACAAGAAGTATTTGGATTCTTATTTTTCATCTTTAGACAAATTAGGAGCAAATTTAGATAACATCAACAGCTATGAGTCTAAATATCCAAGATTAAAAAATATACTTACCACTCAAAATGCAGATTCTTTTGATAGCAAGAAGCTGAAAATGCTGGTTGATTCTACCTACGAATATTCTACCCAATCAAATTTCAGGGAGCCTCTTCCTATACCTTCACCTAAAAGATATATCAACAATTATAATTTAGATAAATACAATTTTGATATAGAAACGAAAACCATAGTAGATACTGTTAAGAGAAAAGGTCTTTTCGGACGTTTGGGAGATGCAATATCGGGGAGACAAAATGTACGTAAAGACAGTACGATCATTACCGTGAAGCAGGGTAAAATACCAAAAGCAGATGCAATAAAAGCAGATGTAGATAGTATTATGAATCTTGTTCAGAATTATTATACAGGAGAAGTAAAAAAAATACAGTTTAAAGTAGTCGGCAAACAAAATGATAATACTAAATTTTATACGATATTTAATAAACTCCTGATTTACAGCAATGGAGTGATGAATATTTATGATTTCGCCATTAAAGATTCTAAAGCAGATCTTGAAAAAGAATATGCCCAGCGAAATTCTGAAAATAATAAAATCAGAACGTATCTTATTTTAGGGGCAATGGTTTTGATGTTCATTGTTTCTATATTAATCATGTATTTTACCAGAATTGCATTTATCTATGAAACCAGGCTGAATGCTGCCAATAAGCAGATTAAGGAAAACCTTAATTTTAAAAACAGGATTCTTGGAATGCTGAGCCATGAATTGCGCTCTCCGCTGAAAATTATTGGGATCTTCATCAGAAAAATCAATAAGAAAACAAATGATGACAGTATTAAAGAATATTTGAAGTCGATAAGCTTTACCAATAATACTTTATTGGTGCAGGCAAATCAGATTTTAGAATATACCAAAAATCAGCATGTGCAAAACCAGTTGATACCGGTGGTTTTCAATCTTAAAAACGAAGTCACTTCTATCTTAAATTCGATAGAACCTTATATAGAAACAAGAAATAATAGATTTATTGTTGAAGAAAATATCAGCCCGGAAATTGAGGTGTATTCTGATAATACCAAAATTAATCAGGTGTTTATGAACATACTTGCCAATGCCAATAAATTTACTGAAAACGGAGAAATAAAGGTAATAACCAGAGCAGAAAGTATTGATAAGAATACAGTATCTTTAATCACAATTATAAAAGATACCGGAATTGGGATTTCAAAATCTGACCTGGAAAAAATATTTGAACCCTATTACCAGGGAGTTATTTCCGAAGATGTAGAAAATTTGGGTGCAGGTTTAGGACTAAGTCTTTGTAAAGAAATCGTAGAGCTGTACTCTGGGAAAATATCGGTAGACAGCGAGAAAAATGTGGGAACAACAGTAAGTTTCACAATTAATTTGAAAGTCAATAAATGAATAATCCAGATATAAAAACCATTAATTTTTTACTTGCCGATGATCACAGTCTCATAAGACAGGGGATGGAGATTCTGATCGAAGAAATTGGTTTTGATGGTGAAGTTTTTCATGCATCTAATCTTCAGAAGGTTTTAGAAACTGTTGAGATGCATCAAATAGAAATTGTAATAATAGACGCTCTTTTCCCGGATGGAAACAGTGTGAATATTATTTCAAAAATTAAAAATATTAAGCCCGAAATTAAAATTCTTGTTTTTTCCGGAGTTGACGAAAGCACTCAATCTATTAAATATATTAACGCCGGAGCAAACGGTTTCCTCAGTAAACTGAGTGAAGAAAACGAAATAAAAGAAGCCGTTCTTAAAATTTATCAAACCGGAAAATATATTTCTTCAATTACTCAAGGTGTTCTTATAGACTCTTTACAGAACCGCAATATCATTAATCCTTTACAGAGACTTACAGAAAGGGAGCTGGAAATTGCCGAGATGTACGCAAAAGGCTATGGTAATCTCGAAATAGCAAATAACCTTAACGTAAAACAAAACACCGTAAGTACGATTAAAAAAAGAATTTTTGATAAATTACACATCGAAAACATTGTTGACCTTGCAGATTTAATTAAGAACCAACATTAGTTTTTTACTTATTTCCTATTTTCAAAATAGGATGTTGTAGATAAATATCTACAACAATTTCGAAATACATCTACAATAAATATTGGGAAGATAACTCCATATCTTTCTATTTTTACAGTATGAAAATGAGCAGTAAGAAACGTCTTTGAAAGTGTTTTTTTAAGCCATTAATCAGAAATAAGCTCAAGTTTTTAATATTTACAGATAAATTTTGAACTTGATTTGAAAACATGTATGATGAGAAAAGAATAAGTGTCTGATTGTGGAGCCGAAAGGCTCTGCAAAAAGATACTAAAAAGTAAAAATCAATTTATTTACTTCTTAAAATACAGATTAGTTAACCTTAACCTAAGTGTCATCACTGCAGAGCTGAAAGGCTCTGTAACTGATGCCTTACAATCAAATAAGATAATAAACACAAATGATAATACCGTAAGTAATTGCGGCTAAAAAAAAAATAATATGCACAAGGGCGAGTTTTCCATATCAAATCCCTTAAATGATTTCAAAAGCATGTTAATTTAGGTTGGTAATCCTCCGGAATTTTTTTTACGGAGGATTTTTATTTGCTAAATCTTCTCCAAATTCTTTTTTATCGCAGTCATTAATTGCTGCTTTAAATTTTCCATCCTTGTATATTTTGTATGCCTTTGTAGATAAATATCTACAGCAGTATTGAAATACATCTACGATAAATATGGTGAAGATACCTCTTTATCTTTCTATTTTTACAGTATAGAAAATGAACGGAAAAATCCTTATTATAAAGACAATTTTTTTGAATATTAACTTAGAAGTAAGTAAAATTTAGAATATTGAAATTTTGGAGTTGGTTTGAGACATAAATATGATGAAAAAAAAGAAATGCTGATTGCGGAGCTTAAGGCTCTGTAATCAGACATTTTAAAAACACAGAATCCCGTTTTTTATAACTGGTAAACGCAAATTGATTAACCTAAGTGTCATTATTACAGAGCTGCAAAGCTCTGTAAGGATGCCTTAAAAATAATCAGATAAAATATATCAAAATACGATTGATAAAGCCCTGGTCACTGATTGCAGAGTTGAAAGTTTTTCAAGAAGTACAGGGAAAGTTTTTCATATTGATACTTGGGAAATAATTCCATAAAGTATGTTAATTTAGGTTGATAGGTCTTCGGTTTTTCGGAGACTTATTTTTTATTTCGTAAACTTTAATGGAAATCTTACGTTTTTATAATCATCAATACTAGCCTTTAAAGAACCAACTGCCAATTCGGCTTTCAGCAATAAGGGAATATGATTGTAATCATTGCTAACCCACATTGTAACGCCTTCTTTCTCTTTAAAAACCCTGCCGCTTTTTACAGACGGAATGATTTTTAAGGCATTAATAGTTCCGAATTTTGTCTTCAGATTCTCAGTTCCGGTCACTCTAAGCTGGAAAGGAAACATTTCGTCATCGATCCATACATTCATATTGATAACTGTTCCTACTTTCAGTTCTGCAGGTGTTTTGCTTCTCAGATAATAAAAACATGAGAGCATATCTTGTACGCCTTTTACAGATTTTATGGTTTTCGATCCGTTTGCAGGAGTCTTTTTATCGGTTAAAACCAAAGTGTGGTTGTCGTGGTTAAAAACGGTTTGTAGATGTTGTCTGTAACTTCCTTCTTTTACATTTCTTACATAAAAACTAGGCAATTCTGTATTGATATTGATATAACTTTCATATAAATCTTCAACTTTAAAAAAAGCTTTTACAGCTCCTGTCGTTTGCCCGGTTCCTTTTACATATAAATGCGGCACTCCTTTATAATTAACTTTTTTGGTCGTAAGATTTGCAGATCCGGCATTTAAAAATCCATAATGTATTCTTAGGGTGATTGATTCGCCATCTGCAACATTGCTTAATTGAGAATAGCCTAAAAAGAAAGCGAATAAAGTAATAATGTGAAATATCTTCTTCATAATATAAAATTTTACAAAAACACTGCCAATTTTTTCATTATCAGGTTTTTGCGTGTTTTTGATAAATCTCAGTTTTTTATTTAAGTATAATTAAATATGCTTCGCATTAAAATTAGTAAATTTGCAGATACAAATATTATTAAATTATCATCATATTATGATCACTACAGATATATTGATTATCGGCGCAGGACCAACAGGACTTTTTGCTGTATTTGAAGCAGGCTTGCTAAAAATGAAATGTCACATCATTGATGCACTTCCTCAACCGGGAGGTCAGTTGGCAGAATTGTATCCTAAAAAACCGATTTTTGATATTCCGGGTTATCCGTCTGTAAATGCAGGAGAGCTTGTAGATAATTTAATGGAGCAGATCAAACAATTCCAGCCCGGATTTACTTTGGGAGAAACTGCAGTTTCTTACACAAAAGTAGATGATGAGTGGTTTGAAGTGGTTACCAATAAAGGAACAGTTCACAGGTGTAAAGCTATTGCAATTGCAGGAGGTTTAGGTACTTTTGAGCCTAGAAAACCTACAATGGATAACGTTGCAGATTACGAAGAAAAAGGTCTTGAATATTTCGTTAAAGAGCCTGAACATTTCAGAAATAAAAAAGTGGTTATCGCCGGAGGAGGAGATTCTGCACTAGACTGGAGCGTTTTCTTATCAAATGTTGCAAGTGAAGTTACTTTGATCCACAGAAGAAATGAGTTCCGTGGAGCTTTGGATTCTGTAGAAAAAGTTCAGGATCTGAAAAATCAGGGTAAAATTAAATTGATCACTCCTGCGGAAGTTACTGCCATTAAAGGAGACGGAAAAGTAGAAGCAATCACGGTAGCTATTGACGGACAGGATCCTTATGATATTGAAACCGATTATTTCATTCCGTTATTCGGTCTAACTCCAAAATTGGGTGAAATCGGAAACTGGGGATTGAATATCGAGAAAAATGCAATCGTTGTAAACAACGCATTAGATTATCAAACCAACATCGACGGCATTTATGCAATCGGTGATATCAATACTTATCCTGGAAAATTAAAGCTGATTCTTTGTGGTTTCCATGAAGCGACCTTAATGTGTCAAAGTGTTTATAACAGATTAAATCCGGGTAAAAAATTCGTTTTAAAATATACAACCGTAAGTGGAGTGGATGGTTTCGACGGAAGCCGTAAAGAAGCTGAAAAAGCAGTTGTAAAGAAAATAGATTAATCTTGTTGTTAGTTGTTGGTTATTAGTTATTTGTAAACAGATGCCATCAACCATCAACCATTAACCATCAACGAAAATGAGCGATATCAATATAAAAATCACCGATAGAGAAGGCGTTACTCACGATGTGGTTGCTCCTACAGATATGTCAATGAATTTAATGGAAATCATCCGTTCTTATGAATTGGCAGAAGAAGGAACCATCGGAGTTTGTGGCGGAATGGCAATGTGTGCTTCTTGTCAGGTTTATGTACTTGAAGATCCGGGACTGGAGCCGATGGGTGATGAAGAAGATGCCATGTTGGCGGAAGCTTATCACGTAGAGAGCAACAGCAGATTGGGTTGTCAATTGCATATGGTTCCGGAAATGGAGGGCCTTGCTGTGGCAATTGCGCCTTATCCTTAGGAGAAATTTAAAATAACACATAGAAGAAATACCCCCTTGAAGCCTATTCGAGGGGTGTTTTATTATTACAGATATGTTATTTGAAGATTCGTTGAGGTTCTGCAATGCTTTAGATAGGTTATAAATCTATCTGATGATGTCCTTCAATGGTTCGGATAGGTCTTTGACAGATCCGGACATGTAAATTACCTATCCGGATAGGTTGTACAAAGTGTCGAGATGGATAAATAACCACATCGATGGGCTTAATAACCCCGACGAACCTTTACTGAACGTATCGGTTGGGGTTGTACAACGTATCGGAACATCTTAATAACGTGTCGGAACATCTTAATAACGTGTCGGAACTTATCTTTAACGTATCTGGATGAGTTCGGAGCATATCGGATAGGGTTTGGAACGTAAAATTTGGGGCTTAGAACGTATCTTTAAACTTCCTTTTTAGAAATCCATTTTCCAACCGTCGGAGCCTGATAATTTTTCATTTTCTCTAAAAGATCATCAGTAGAATCACTTACCAAAAGCATTTCCTGATTGATTTGTTTTAAAAATCCTTTATCAACCATAGTTTGGACTAATTTAATCAAATCATCATAAAAACCATCAATATTCAGAATGGCAATTGGTTTTTTATGAAGCCCGAGTTGCGCCCAGGTAATCATTTCGAAAAACTCTTCCAGAGTTCCGTAACCTCCGGGAAGAACGATCACACCGTCGCAAAGATCATTCATTTTGGTTTTTCTTTCGTGCATGGTTTCTACTAAAATAAGTTCGGTCAGATTTTGATGTGCAATTTCTTTTGATTGCAAAAAATGGGGCAGAACTCCTATTGCTTTTCCGCCTTCCTTTAAAACTCCGTCTGCTACAGCTCCCATCAATCCGACATTAGCGCCTCCATAAATGAGTTGGATATTTTGCTTCGCTAAAGTTTGTCCTAATAAAGTTGCCTGTTCTTTATATAGATCATCTGAACCAAAACTTGATCCGCAGAATACAGTGATACTTTTCATAACTTATTTTTCAATTATTTTTTCCATTTTATTTTTACGGCAGACATGATTTCTAATTCAAGTCTGATTTCGGATAAAACTTGAAATTTATTTTTTATATAAAATTCTAATGGAGATTTATAAAAACTGCCGTTAAGTTTTTTATCATTGTTATTGTCGATAACCCAACCGTTCAGTTCATTTTTATGTCGTTTCAGTTCATTCAAAACTTTTGTTCCCCAACCTTTACCATGAAGATTTTCAGAAAGAATAATCGCAAACCATGTTTCACTTTCTCTTTCAAAAGTAATTGCCCAACCTTGAATTTTTTCATCATCATTGATTAAAAGAAAGTGATCGACCTTATTGAGTTTTTCAAGATAGTTTTCAAATCCATCGATATTTTTATAAGCTAGTTTTTCAGGATATTCATTATTCCACAATTGCAAAACCTGTTCTTTTTGTTCTTGATTGAGTTGATGGGTGTTTGTGATTTTCATTTGAGGGAGTTTTCTCAAAATTATAAATAATTTCTAAGTTTTGGCTAAAGCCTAAAAATTCTCGTATAATTTATAAACGGGCTAAAGACCGTTCCTATTGAATAACATCATATTGTGAATTTTTGATTCGAACGTATTTTTCTCATTCAATAGGGGTGGGCTTTAGCCCACCTGTAAAAGATAATTCATCGATTGGCTTTAGCCAAAATCTATTAAAAAAAATATCCAAAATCAAAAGACTTTGGATATTTTTAATATAAAAATTACATTCTTATTTCAATGGAATATTCGCTAAAATATCTTTTGTAAAAGCCCAGAATTTCTGTGTTGAAGAAATATTAGCTTTTTCATCAGGAGAGTGAGCTCCTCTGATGGTTGGTCCGTAACTTACCATTTCCATTTCTGGGTAATTGGCACCGATAATTCCACACTCTAAACCTGCATGACAAGCGACAACGTGAGGCTTTTCTGCAAATTTTTCAGTGTATATTTTTTCTAAAACCTGTACAATCTCAGAACCAGGTTTTGGTTTCCATCCTGGATAAGATCCGCTGAATTCTACATTCATTCCGGCTAATTCTGATACCGATTTCAATTGTTCTGCAACCGAATCTTTAGAAGAATCAACAGATGATCTTGAAAGATTTAAAATTTTCAGACCACCTTCTTTTAATGCTACCCTTGCGACATTATTTGACGATTCTACCAAATCCTGTACATCCGGACTCATTCTGTAAACACCGTTGTGAAGAGATTTTAAAACTAAAATAATTTTCTTAGAATCTTCTATAGAAAGCGCTTTTTCTGAACTTGTAGCATTTTCAATATTAATCTGAAGATGAGCTTCAACAGGCGCAAATTCTTCTAAAATCTCTTTTTTAATTCCGTTGGTTACATTTTCAATAAATTCATTAGCATTTCTCACAGAAATTACAGCAACAGATTCTCTCGGAATTGCATTTCTCAAACTTCCGCCGTCAATAGAGATCAACTGAACATTTTGATTTTCCAAAGCTTTGTAAAGAATTCTGCCCATAATTTGCCACTCCTAAACCGTTATCTGCGCCTAAAGTGGTACCTTTTGCTTTTACCCAGTCTCCGTCAACTTCCATTTGTATCCCTTGAGTTTCAAAATCGAAATTTACGTCATTGTTTTTCTGGCAAACCATGTCTAAATGCGACTGCATAACAATCGATTTACGGTTTTCCATTCCCGGAGTAGCCGGTTTTTTAATGATCACATTTCCTACTTCATCTACGGTAGTTTCCAGCCCTAAATTTTCACCAAATTCTTTGATGAAAGCAATTACTTTTTCCTCTTTTTTTGACGGTCTCGGAACTGCATTTAGTTTGGAAAAATTTTTCCAGATAATCTGCGGTTCTATATTGGATAGTTCCATAAAATTTATTTTTATCAAAATTACAAAATAAAAAATGCTCCCGAAATTCAGGAGCAATATTTTTAGTAATTAGTAATTACTAATTACCAATTGCTTTAACATCCACATTCTCCATAAATAGGAATGATAGTTTTGCTTCCGTCTGGTTTTTCAATAGTTAAGGTACCTTCAAAAAGTAAAGCTTCTTCGTGTTTTATTTTTTTGCCTTTCACAGAAATTTTATAATTCCCGTTTTCAATTTCTTTGGTAAGTTCGTCGTCAACTTCCATGTCGCTTGATGAAATCAGATTCATGGCAATTCTTTTTCCGTCGAGCTTCATATAAGCCGTTTTTCCTGCATCGTCGGCGTAAATGTATTTCTCGTTTTCAAAATCTGCTTTGTTTTTTGCAAAATAGCAAGAACATTCTTTGATTTCTTTCGGGAAAGGAAATACATCAACTAAAACTTTTTCAGGTGCAGAATCTGTTTTCACAGAATCCTGAACAATATTCAGAGAATCAGTAGGTTTTGAATCTGGAACGGTTTCTTTTTCTTTCTTACAGGCAACTAATGTTAATGCTGAAAAAAGTATGATAAAATATTTCATTTTAATTTTTTTAAATTATTGCTGCGAGTTTTATACCAAACCAAAGTCAATTGATAAAAGATATTATCCTCTAGCTCTTTCCAGAAGAACCATCATTAGCAAAGATAAAACCACCAGACTTTCATCTTCGTCATCAATATCAATCAGCCTGTCAAGCTGGAATCTTCTTCCGAACATGGACGGCATTTTTTTAAGCTTAAAATATTCTTTTCCATCCATTCCTTTTACGGTGTAAGACGGGTTAAGAAAATATCCTGTAAACATACCGATAATTGGAAGTTCACCAACCATTCCGTCGAAAAATTTCACCCATGCATTATCTTCTGTAATGGTGAATTTCTGCTGATCGGCTTCATCCAATACGTTATAAGTAGATTTCCAGATTGATCGCATACCTTTTCTGGCAAGTCGGCCAAAATTTTTTCCGATGGCATCTTTAATGGAATAAGATGCATTAAAATCAATCCATTGGTTGGCCTGAATTCTGAAAAGTTCCTTCGTTTTACTTTCATCATTGAAAACGATAACATCTTCTTTAAGCTTAAACATTTTCTGACGAACGTAAGCTACATAATTCCCGTTTCTGTCTGTAATGTTGAAATCACTGGCAAGAGTTGTGATTTTAAATTTAAAATCCAGCGGATAGTTGAGATTGTTAAGTGCCATTTTAGTTTATTTTCAAGTTTAATATGTTAAGTGCCATTTTAGTTTATTTTCAAGTTTAATAT
>NZ_JBFRGA010000087.1:0-20669 GCF_052115105.1 Chryseobacterium sp. 2TAF14 | reverse complement strand
GGAGGTCTGTTTGTGATGATTATTTGTATTTACCTGCTTTTAAATTCTTCAAGACGGAATAAGTTTCTTACACTCAATATTTTACGTTTCTGGGTTTTTGTCGGGATTCTTGCTATGCTACTCAACGGGATTGAAGGTAAATTGTAGAAAAAAAAGCTTTAAAAAAGCTCAGGTTATTCTTACATTTGCAAAATTAAATTAACAAAAAAGAATGCCCATTTTTAACGATACTCAAGTTGCATTTGCCGATAAGACCGATGCACAGTTAAGAAAAGCGTATTGGATGTTTAAGATGATTGAACAGCCCGCTCTTACAAGTTTTGGAACTTCTATCCTGAATTTTACAGTTCACAATAATTTCCCATTCGTTACCGGAATTGTAAAAAACACTTTGTTTGAGCAGTTTGTAGGTGGAGAAACCCGTGAAGAGAGTATGAAAGTAGTGAAACAGCTCTTTAAAAGAGGTGTCGGAAGTATTTTCGATTATTCGATTGAAGGAAAAGAAGACGAAGAAACGTTTGATGCGGTGTGCCAGGAAATTAAGGATATCATTAAATTTTCTGTGGGAAATCCTGCGGTTCCCTTTATTGTTTTTAAACCAACCGCATTCGGAAGAATTGATTTGTATGAAGCTGTAGGAAACGGTTCCGAGCTTACTTCAAGCCAAAAAGAAGAATGGCAAAGAGTGGTAAAAAGATTTGATGAGGTTTGTAAACTTTGTCATGAGCATGATAAAAAAGTAATGGTTGATGCGGAAGAAACCTGGATGCAGGACGCTGCAGACAAGCTTTGCGAAGAGATGATGGAAAAATATAATCAGGAAAAACCGATTGTCTGGAACACCATTCAAATGTACAGAACCGGTCGTCTTGAATATATGGAAGAGCATCTTCAAAGAGCCAGAGAAAAGAATTATTTTATTGGTTACAAAATAGTTCGTGGCGCTTATATGGAAAAAGAAAGAGCAAGAGCGGCAGAAAAAGGTTATGCAGATCCTATTCAGCCAACCAAAGATGCTTCTGATAAAAATTATAATGCAGGAATTGATTTTGTAATGAACCATTTAGATAAAGTTTCTGCGTTCTTCGGAACTCACAACGAAATTTCGTCTGAATTGGTGATGGATAAAATGAAGGCTAAAGAACTGGAAAATAACAATCCTCACATCTATTTTGGGCAGCTTTACGGAATGAGTGATAATATTACATTCTACTTGTCTGATAAAGGCTATAATGCGGCTAAATATCTTCCTTACGGACCTGTAAAAGATGTTGTTCCTTATCTTACCAGAAGAGCCAGAGAAAACACTTCTGTTGCCGGACAAACCGGAAGAGAATTGGGATTAATAAAAAAAGAACTTGATAGAAGAAGAAAATAATTTTCTATTCAAAAATATTGTAAAAGCTCGGTTGTTTAACCGAGCTTTTTTGTTTTCTAAATTTTGAGATGAAATTTTATTTTTATGGCTCAAAACTTTCGAATTTTCCGTTTTCATAGAACAAAACAATACGTTTTATTTTATTAGTCTGATTTTCAACAACTTGACCAATTATTTTTTCATTTGATTTTTCTAATCGCTGAGAATCGGATATTTTTTCGTTTGTTTTACTTTGATACGTTTTAATCGATTCTGAAGGGCTCTCAATAATGACTGGTTCTTCCGGTTCTTCAGTTCCAAAATCTTCATCATCGTTCATCATCGTAAATAAATCGGGCAGGGAAGTTGGTTTTAATTTTTCTTCGGTTACCGGTTCTTCTGTATCGGGAAGTTCAGACTTCAGCATTTCTCCATCACCATTCACTAACCAGTCCCATAAGATTTCCGGGAAACGAGATTTTATTTTAATGATAAATTCCAGAGAAGGTTTATTTCTTCCGGAAGTCACATGAGAAATTGACGAACGCTGCACATCTATTTCATCTGCAAATTCGGATGGAGTAAAACCAGAATACTCTATAACTTTTGAAATTCTTTCATTTAAACTCATAAAATAAGTTGAAAAATTACTTTTACAAATGTAAATAATTAATTTACATATCACAAATACAAATGTAAACTAATAAAACTTATGAGATATACAAAAGTAAATAAGTATAAATGACTATTTTTCAGTAATATATATTATTAGTAAAATTTATTTAGGTGAATTATTAAACAAAATTTCCACAATTAATTTTAAATAAATTTTCACTTAAAGTAAAAAATGAAGTAAAATATATAATGTTAGTTGAAGATTATGAGATCATACATTATAGCGCTAAAATCTTTCTTTCTACGATGAATAGGATAATTTAACCTGCTAGAACTATAATGGAGTAGGAGACCGTTTATATCCTCTTTAAACCTCTATTTTACCATTACCTCTTTCGATAAAATTTTAATTCTTCTCTGCAAACAACTATTGATAAACAATTTTAACAGAATTTAGAATAAGTAATCATCAACTAAGATCCTTTTTTATGGACTAACTTAGATCAATTACCTAAAGCATATTTTGAGCGGAATTTTTAAAGACAATTTTCATTTTATCCACAATTAACATTTGTATATTGCATTTGTCAATTCAATTTTTCCACAACTCTTTTGTTTAAGTTAATTACACTCATTTCTACAGAAATAAGCTTTTATTCACTTAAAGTAAATATATTTTATTGCTTGAGTTGAATTTTATAATTCATTGATAATTAACTAAATAATATAAAGTAATTGAATTATTGTTAATCCACAATTTTATCAACAGACAACCTGTCAATTTACATCGTTTAATTAAGTTACAAATGTTAATTTTATTTTTAAATCTAAAATGGTTAATTTTGAACAATGTAAATTATTATTGAATGAATTTTGAAAGTTTCTACACTGCAAATCCTGATTTTCCTAATCGCTATATTTTCCCTGAAAAATTATTTTCTTACCTACAGACGAATCTCAACGATTATATTCAGGAGATTGGAAGGTCATATTTAGATAAACCTATATATAAATTGAGTGTAGGAACCGGTAAAATCAATGTTCTGGCTTGGTCGCAAATGCACGGAAACGAATCTAATGCAACACACGCAATGCTCGATTTATTGAAAACTTTAGATAAAACTCCCGATTTAAAAGAAGAGCTTTTTAATAAGATCAGCTTAGATTTTATTTTTATGCTAAATCCTGATGGTTCTGAAAAATGGACGAGGCTCAATGCTGCAGAAATAGATCTTAATAGAGATTTTCATAATGAAGCGAGTAAGGAAATTAAGTTTCTGAAAAACCTGGCTGCTTCAAAAAAATACGATTACGCACTGAATCTTCATGAGCAGCGCACGATTTTTACCACCGATGGAATTCATCCTGCAACACTCTCCTTTTTGGCGCCTTCAGAAAATGTGGAACGTACGATTACTGATAACCGCAAAAAATGTATGGCTGTAATTGCCAATATTTATAATTATTTAAAAGAGTTGATTCCAAACCAGATCGGAAGGTATTCTGATGAGTTTTATCCCACTTCTACAGGTGATAATTTTATAAAATCAGGAATGCCGACGATTCTTTTTGAAGGCGGACATTTTGCAGACGATTATTCAAGAAAAGAAACCAGAAAGTACTATACAATTGCCTTGTATTATGCTCTAAAAGCAATAAGCGAACTCAATTCTGATACAACAGGTTGGGAAGTTTATCAGGAAATTCCTGAAAATCAGGAAACACACTACGATGTTGTTTACCGGAACGTAAAATTAAATACTGATCATGAATGTATTTTGGATATTGCGGTTCAGTACAGAGAAGTTTTTGAAGATGGTAAAGATGAAATATCATTTGTACCTTTTGTTGTAGAATCAGGAGATGTGAAGAGTAGAAAAGGCTGGCTGGAAATCGATTGTACCGGCAAAAGATATGTTTCTGATACAAAATACCCGAAACTTGATAAGGAAGTAAATTTCAAAATAGAAGACTAAAAAAGCGGAACAATTTGTTCCGCTTTTGTTTTTATACTTAATGTCATTTGACGATAAAGAATTTACATGGAGATTTTTCATTCCACTTTGTTCATTCAGAATGACATGATTAAGTTTTAATTTACAACCTTAATTCCGTTGGCTACAAATCTTATTTCTTCTTTAGGCTGAGTGATTGCATCAATTTCTGCCTGAGGTTTTTTAGCATCTTCTGCGTAATGTTTTTGTTCGTCAATAGAAGTTACCTTTCTTTCCGCAGTTCCGTCTAATACAACTGTTTTTCCTTTTAAAGCTGTAGGTACGAAAAATGCATAATCTTTCATTTTCACGAAAAACTGAGAATTATCTTCAGTTTGAATTGTTAACCAACATCCTTTTTTCTCGCAAACGTCTGTAACTTTTCCTTTTACAGCTACGTTTTCCATTTTTTTATTTTCTTTCTTAAGCTTTTTGCCTAATTTCTCAACAGAAATAGCTTTAGATTCTACATTTGAAGCTACTCCGGAACCATAAGTGTCTCCAACGATGGCATTACCTTCCGGTGGTCCCATTTTTTTCTTCTCCTGTGCAAACGCTAAAGTAGAAATACTTACCGCTGTTAAAACTAATATTGCTTTAAATTTCATTACTAATATTTTTTCCAAAATTAATAATAAAATTTGAATTTAGAATGATTATAAACTTGATAAATAACAGCTCGTTTATAAATTACAAACAAAAATCAAAAACAATTGCATATTTATTTATATTTGAACGCAATATTTGAATATGCAGAAAAAACTAAAACTATGGGATGCCGTCATGCTGGTGATGGGCTCCATGATCGGAAGCGGAATTTTTATCGTAAGTGCCGATATGATGCGGAATCTAGGCTCCGGTTACTGGATGATTGCCGTTTGGGTAATTACCGGAATCATGACCGTTGCAGCAGCGATAAGCTATGGTGAATTATCATCACTTTTTCCAAAAGCGGGCGGACAATACACTTATCTTACAGAAATTTTTGGCAAAAAAATGGGATTTCTTTACGGATGGGGACTGTTTACGGTAATTCAGACCGGAACAATTGCGGCAGTTGCAATGGCATTCGGAAAATTTACCGCATATCTTGTCCCGGAATTGAATAACGCTGCTCCTATTTTTCAAAGCGGAACTTTTCAGATTACCTGGATCCAGATTTTGGCAATCGCGGTCATTATTTTACTCACATACATTAACACAAGAGGGGTAGAAAGCGGGAAAATTTTGCAGAATGTTTTTACAGGATCTAAAATTCTGGCATTATTAGGTTTAATTGCTTTAGGATTTATCTTAGTAGATGTTTCTCATTTGGCTGAAAATTTCAGCTTTGGAACGGATTCTTTTAATAATCTTAAACAAGATGCTAAAGGTGTCTTTTTGCAATCAGGTTGGGAACCAATTTCAGGAATGACTTTAATGGGCGGAATCGCTGCTGCAATGGTTGGTTCGGTATTCAGTTCGGTTGCCTGGGAAAGTGTAACTTTTGTTTCAGGTGAAATTGAAAATCCGAAAAAAAATGTGGTAAAAGCAATGATTTTGGGAACTTCTGCAGTAATGCTGTTGTATATTGCCGTCAATTTCGTTTACATCAATGCTTTAGACAGAGATTCGATTGCTTTTGCAGCCAATGACAGAGTTGCAGTAGCAGCTTCACAGAATATTTTCGGAAGCGCAGGAACCGTAATTATTGCAGTTTTGGTGATGGTTTCCACATTCGGCTGTAATAACGGATTGATTTTGGCAGGAGCAAGAGTTTTCCAGACCATGGCAAAAGACGGGTTATTTTTTAAATCTGCTGTTAACAACAATAAAAACCAGGTTCCCGGAAATGCACTTTGGATGCAGGGAATTTGGGCATCGATACTTTGTCTGAGCGGACAATACGGAAATCTTTTAGATATGATTTCGTTTGTAATTGTACTATTTTATATGATCACCGTTTTCGGAGTTATTTATTTAAGAATTAAACAGCCTGATCTAGAAAGACCTTACAAAACATGGCTATATCCGATCACTCCGATAGTTTATTTATTAATTGGAACAGCATTTTGTGTATTGCTTTTAATTTATAAGCAACAGTACACCTGGCCCGGATTTTTAATTGTTCTTGTCGGGCTTCCTGTTTATTATTTGATCAACAGAAATAAAAAAGCGGAATAAACTGTCTGATAATTTTAATCAGTTATAAATTTTTATTTGAAGCTTTTTCCTGCTTTCACTACTCGCTTTTTTCCGGGATTTTCGGGCGGCGGCAAAGCCGCCGCCCGAAAATCCCGGAAAAAGAGCTCAAACAAGCCGTTCAATCAGGGCTATTAATGCAAAACTTGATTCAAGAAGAAGATATCTTATCTTATAAAGCACTCATTTTATTCAAGCTTCATCAGCGGCTTTGCCGCCGGAGTAACTGCGGCAGTTTGGGAAAATGTTTTTATCAAAAGTCTTAAAAAACAGATCTTACAATACGAACCGCGCATAGTACAGCCTGAAATTGACGCTCACATACGCTTTGTGGAGCATAGCTATGATACCAAAGAGCACACAGAAATCAAGAAAAAAGTAAAAATAGGGATCAATGCAAAAATGGAAGCTACAGGTGAGCGTTTCAGTTTTTCTACCGAGCTTTTTCTAAGTCCGATGTCTATCGACTAACTATTTATTTGTAATAAAATTTTATGAATTTAGATCAGAATATTTATTCCAAAGAATCCGTAAAAGCGAGAATGCTTCAGAATGCTACAAAAGTTTGGGGTTTGAAAAGCCCGCAGTCATTAGACCCTTTTGTAAAATTACTGATTGATGCATTTAGCACCGAAGTTTTTAAAGCGAATAATGAAATCCAGACCGTTAATGCAAGAATTTTAGAAAAACTTGCCAAGTTATTAACGCCGTCAATTTATACACACCCGATTCCGGCTCATGCTTTGGCTTACACTTCACCGTATGAGTCATCTGAAATTTTATTGGAGCATACCGAGTTTTTTTTCAAAAAACATATGAATTCCACTGTGAAATCGGAATCCGATAAACAATTAAATATTCCTTTTACACCGGTTGGAAGTGTAAGAACAAACAAAGCACAGACTGCAATCATGTTTGTTGGAAATACCTGTTATAGTCTGGATGAGAGGCTCAATAAAATCCCTATTTCCAGATTTCAGGGAAGACCGGAAGATTACAGAAAAATCACCATCGGAATTGATGTTTCGAAATTTACCAATGAAAAGTTTCCGAAAACACTAAGTATTTATTGCTCAAACCCGGCTTTTGAACATCTTGATTTTGTTTATAAATTGTTGCCTTACAGCACGGTTTCAAGCGACGGAAATCCTATGTTTATCAAAGAAGGTATATCTTATGTTAAAGCCAATGAGCAGGAAGGTTACGAGCAAATATTCCATGAACAGTCGATAAAAACAAAGATTATTGATGATATTAAAAGTATTTACCATCACAGGTTCATCGAAGTAAGCGGACTTTCAAGAGATCTCTTCACCAAAAATCTTCCACAGGATTTAGATTTTTTAAAAGGAAGAGAAGAAATTGAAAAATATCTGAACGGAAAAGAATATCTGTGGCTTACTTTTGAATTTCCGCCGCAGTTTTCAGCAGAGATCTTAGATAATTTCACTTTTGTGCTGAATGCCTTCCCTGTTTACAATCGTGGCTGGAAAAAAACCGAATACAGCTTAGATATCATGGGAAATAATATTCCTTTAATAACTGAAGAAGCTGAATATTTCCTGTATGTAGATGAAGTTCAGGATGGTGACGGAAGAAAATATACCGAAATTCCTTTCACGCCTTCAGACAATCTCAAAAAAGGTTTGTACACGGTAAGAAAAGGCGGAATGGAACGTTTCAACAACAGAAATGCGGTTGATATGATTTCCAATGTTTTAGAACTTACCAGAGACGAAATTGCAGCATTTTCATTATTAAACCGTGATAACGTAAAAGGAATGTTAGGCGAAATGTCTGACAAGATGAAATCGATGGTGCAAAAAGTAAATAACGCCAGAAGAAGTGTAAGACAGGAGCTTAATTACGTCATTATGGAACCTGTAGAAAAGACAGACCACACTTACGCATCGTTCTGGATTACGCACTGCACTTTTGCCAATCATATGCGTCCCGGAACCGAGCTTTCAAACCAGCTGAAATCTCAGTCGATGATTTTGCTGACAGAAACCATTGGCGGAGCTGAAGAGCAGAAAGGTTCAGACAGCATTCAGGCTTACAAATATGCTTTAACAACGAGAGATAAGATTATTTCTCTGGAAGATGTGAAAAACTATTGCCGAATGGTTTTGAAAGACGAGCTGAAAGATGTTCGTGTAAAACGTGGAACGATGATCAGCAACAAACCAAAAGAAGGCTTTGTAAGAACCGTTGAGGTGGAAATTGTACCCAACAATTATTCTTTTTATGGCAGAATGTATTGGGAAAATATGGCAAACATTTTGCGAAACCAAATCGTCTCAAAAGCAATCGACGGAATAGAATATCTTGTGAAAATTAGCAATGAAGACACCGATTTTTTTGAAAATTAATTTTTAACACCCAAATATAAAATATGAAAAAAGTAATGATGGTTGCACTGGCTTTATCGCTGAGTGCAGCAAACGTAAGCTGTAAAAAAGGAATGGACAAAATAGGAAATGCCGTTCTGAAAGCCGGAGAAAACGAATCTCAGGCAATTATAGATTTTAATAATGACTTTTTAGATTCTTACAAAAGCTCGTCAATACATATTGAAAATATCGTGAAGTACGCAGAAGCAGCGGTAAAAAAATCTAAAGGCGAAACAGTTTACAGCATGCCGCTGGTAATCAATTCGATGGATTATTCTTTGAGTAAGATAAAAGGTGTTCCTTCCGGTTTTGAAAATGATAAAAAGATAATTGAGACAGATTTTAATACCTACAAAACCAAAAGAGAAAATATTGAAAAGAAATTTGAAGAATTGAAATCTTACATCACCTCAGAAGACTATAAAGACGACCAAGGTGCAAAAGCAGAAGCATTGCAAAAAGATATCAATGCAGAAGCACAGGCATTTTTCACTGCAGGAGAAAATATTTTAACGAAAATAAAACCAGCAACAGATGCTGCAGAAGAAGTGATTCTTAAAGATCATCCGATGAAAGAATTTATTATTTCTTCTAAATCTTTAATGAGTTCTATGGATTCTGTGATGGATGTTTTAGATAAGCAATATGCAGGAAGTTTCAACGAAGCCGAAGCACAGAAAAAATACGATGAATTTGAGAAAGTTGTAACCATGAATACCAACAAAGAATTTAACGTAAAAGAACAGCAGTATGCTTACAAAAAAACTCAGTTTGAGAATGTAAACAAAAATGCTTCAGATTTCTTAGACAAATTCAGAAAACTGATCAGAGATTCTAAATCAACAGGAAAAATTGCAGACAGCAATATTCAGGAAATGGATTCTGCTTATGAATCTGTTTTAAATTCCTACAATTCGTTTGTAAAATAATTCATAAACTTTACCAATAGAAATACCGATGAAGATTATTGTCGGTATTTTTGTTTTAATGAATGGTTGCCGGAATAAATTAACAATTCAAAACTTACATTTCTTGGCTGAGTGAAACGCCTTTGCGAACGAAAAATATTTTCAATAATTTAAAAAAACCTTGCGCTATTTGCGTTAAAATTAAATATTGCAATACAAAAACGAGTTCCAGTTAAGGTCAAATTTTAATAGTTTTAAGATTAATATTCCTAACATTTTTTAACACAATAATTTCCATAAAATTCCRTAATTTTGCACATCGTGATTTTCAGGTAAAGTCACTCCAAATTATGAGTAAATCAACAGAATATATAGAAGTTTACGGAGCTCGTGAACACAATCTTAAAAACATCAACGTAAAAATTCCGCGCAACGAATTGGTCGTTATCACGGGGCTTTCCGGAAGCGGAAAATCTTCATTGGCTTTTGATACGATTTTTGCGGAAGGTCAGCGTCGTTATATTGAAACTTTTTCTGCTTATGCAAGACAGTTTTTGGGCGGTTTGGAACGTCCGGATGTTGATAAAATCGAAGGGCTTTCTCCGGTAATTGCCATTGAACAAAAGACAACCAACAAAAATCCTCGTTCAACTGTAGGAACAGTTACAGAATTATACGATTATCTTCGTCTTTTGTATGCAAGAGTTTCAGATGCTTATTCTCAAACGACAGGAAAGAAGTTGGTAAGTTATACAGAAGATCAGATTCTTGACACCATTAAGGAAAATTATAAAGGTGAAAAAATCATGTTGATGGCGCCTGTTGTTCGCTCAAGAAAAGGACATTATCACGAACTTTTCGTGCAAATGGCTAAAAAAGGGTACGGACAGGCAAGAATTGACGGCGAATTGGCCGATATTGAATATGATTTAAAACTTGACCGTTACAAAACTCATGACATCGACATTGTTATCGACCGTTGGATTATCGGCGAATCTGCATCCGAAGCAAGAATGGAAAAATCGTTGCGCACAGCAATGGAAATGGGAGAAGGTTTGATTGGAATTCAAAAACTTGGAAGTACAGAAATTGAATATATCAACACCATTCAAAGATATTCCGGAAGAAGCATTGGATTATATATACAATGGCTGCCATAAAGAATTTAATAAAGATTTAAAATACGCAGGAATTGCCAAAAAAATCAAGATCAGTTTTGATGGGTTGATTCCTTTTATGGAAGAACTGATTGAGGAAAGAGAATCTTACGAAGCTATTTTGCTGGAAAGACATTTCACGACCGAAGAAATTTGCCCTGAATGTAAAGGAACCCGACTTCAGCCTTCAAGCTTAAGTTTTAAAATTGACGGAAAAAATATTGCCGAAATCAATGGTTTAAGTTTATCAGATTTAAAAGAATGGTTGGCTGATGTAAAAGATAAGTTTTCAGAAAAAAATTCGATCATTGCTCACGAAATTTTAAAGGAAATTGAAACCAGGCTTCAGTTTTTACTGGATGTTGGTTTAGATTATTTAAGTTTGAGCAGAAGCTCAAAAACCCTTTCTGGTGGAGAATCTCAAAGAATCCGTTTGGCAACACAGATTGGTTCTCAGTTGGTTAATGTTCTTTATATCTTAGATGAGCCAAGTATTGGATTACATCAAAGAGACAATGAGAGACTGATTAATTCGTTAAAAAATCTTCGTGACATCGGAAACTCTGTTTTGGTTGTAGAGCACGACAAAGATATGATCATGGAAGCCGATGAGGTTTTGGATATTGGTCCGAGAGCCGGAAAATTTGGCGGAGAAATTCTTTGGCAGGGAAAACCGAAAGATCTGTTGAAAGCCGATACCATTACCGCAGATTATATTAATGGTAAAAGAAAAATCGCCATTCCTGAAGTAAGAAGAGAAGGAAATGGTAAAAATATCCTACTAAAAGGTGCTACAGGAAATAATCTTAAAAATGTAACGCTTGATATTCCTTTAGGAAAGTTGGTCGTAGTTACAGGAATTTCCGGAAGCGGAAAATCCTCTTTGATCAACGGAACTTTATACCCAATTTTAAATAAACATTTTTACCGAGCCGTTCAGGAACCTTTGCCTTACAAAAAAGTGGAAGGTCTTGATAACATTGATAAAATTGTAGATGTAGACCAGACTCCGATCGGAAGAACCCCACGTTCAAATCCTGCAACGTACACCGGAATGTTTACCGATATCAGAAATCTTTTCGCAGAACTGCCCGAATCTAAAATCCGTGGTTACAAGCCGGGAAGATTTTCTTTCAATGTAAAAGGCGGAAGATGCGAAACTTGTCAGGGTGGCGGTTTGAAAGTAATCGAGATGAACTTTTTACCGGATGTTTATGTTCATTGTGAAACCTGCAACGGAAAACGTTTCAACAGGGAAACATTGGAAGTTCGCTACAAAGGAAAATCGATTTCCGATGTTTTGGATATGACGATTGATGAAGCGGTAGAATTTTTCCAGCCGATTCCTAAGATTTTTGCGAAAGTAAAAACTTTACAGGATGTAGGTTTAGGATATATCACAATGGGACAGCAATCGACAACGCTTTCCGGCGGTGAAGCGCAACGTATAAAACTGGCAACCGAACTAGCAAAAAGACAAACCGGAAATACTTTATATATTCTTGATGAGCCAACAACCGGACTTCATTTTGAAGACGTGAAAATCTTGATGGATGCGATTAATAAATTGGTCGAATTAGGAAATTCATTCATTATTATTGAACATAATATGGATGTTATCAAATTAGCAGATCACATCATCGACGTCGGACCTGAAGGCGGAAAGCACGGCGGACAAATTGTTGCACAGGGAACTCCGGAAGAAATTATAAAGTCTAAGAAATCTTTGACAGGGAAGTATTTGAAGAAGGAGATGTAGTTTTAGCAAATGAATATTTTAAAACAAAAAAACGGGAGGAATTCTAAGTCTTTTGAAATTCTGGAAGACGGAGTTTTGATAAAAGATAATTTTGCTAAAGAATTACAGGAATATAAAGTTTTATTTACAGATATTCAGGATGATGAAATAATATTTAGAAAATCTAAAGACCTTATAATATTGGGAATAGTAATATCCGTTTTATTCAATGGTATATTTTTAAACATTATTATTAATGAATTTTTTAAACTCTCTGAGGGAGTTGGGATTTTTGTTTTTATTTTAATAATGATTCCTGTATTACTAATAATAGGATTCTGTAATAATGAATTCAGAAATCAAAATTCTAAAAATCTTGTAGCGGCAAAACCAATTGTCTTTTTCTATACAAAAAAAGATAGGGTACAAGTTGATTCTTTTATCGCAAAAATTAAAGAGAGTAAAAGAGATTATTATTTAAAAAATTATTACAAAGTAGATAATTTGATTCCTACTCATTTACAAATCAATAGAATACATTGGCTCTACGAAAATAAATATATTAATGAAAGTGATGCTAAATTTATTATAAATGAGCTCGAAAGTAAAGAATTATAGAAGGTTTGTAATTTCATAAAATATTGGCTAAACGATTAAGTTTAGCCTTTTTTTATGCTCAAAATTGTATGTCTAATGTTAACTTTTTAATTATTTTTAAAACATAATGATTTGAATTTCAATATTTTATATTCTAATGTTAACTCAATGTTAACTGAATGTAAAATTTATATGAATAATTTTTTATATCTTTGATTTAGAATTCAAAACAAGTTTAATATATAATTTAAAATCAGATGATTATGAAAAATAAAATTCAAATATTTGTTGCTTCTATTTTCGCATTAGGTTTAACAGCAATTGCAGGTAATGTTAAAGCACAGACTACTTCAAATAATACCATTCAGGAAGTTCAACTCAATAAGAATGATGCTTTTAATGAAATCAGAAATCTTTTGATGGCTAATTTTGATTTTACAAACCAGGATTATAAGCAGGGGATTGTAAACTCAGAAGTGAAATTTGATATTGCTGAAAACGGTAAAATTGTAAACGTGCGTTCAAAAGGAGACTGCAAAAATGTAAGTAAAGAAATAGAAAGTGTACTTTCTCATCTTCATTATAAAATAGATGCCAACAAACTTAACGAAAATATGCTGGCTTCATCATTTGTAATGCCTGTAAGAGTAGATAYCAACAACAGATAATGTAATATAAACTGTATATAATTTCCTTAAACTGCTTGAAAAAGCAGTTTTTTTATTTCCTGTAATTGTATACATTTGATTTTAAATATAGCAGCTTGTAAATTTATTCTTGATGCAGGTTTTTTTAGGATAAGATTATTGCAGATTTATTATTAAAGAATTAAGAAAAATAAAAGAAAATCATTAAAAATGTACTACGAAATAAGAGAGATGCTTCCGCAGGACGAAACCAAAGTCTTAGAAATTTTCAAACAGGGAATTGACAGCGGAATTGCCACATTCGACACCGAATTACCGAGCTTGGAAGCATGGAATGACAGTTTTTTCAACGAATGCAGATGGGTTTTGGAAAATGAAACCAGCGAAGTGATCGGTTGGTGTGCTTTAAAGCCTGTAAGCAAAAGAGATTGTTTTAAAGGTGTTGCCGAACTCAGTATTTATTTTGATCATCATTATCTGGGGAAAGGTTTGGGTTCGCTTCTTTTAAAAAAAATGATTCTTGATAGTGAAAACCACGGTTTCTGGACTTTACAGTCCAATATTTTTCCTGAAAATGAAGCATCCATAAAATTTCATCAAAAAAATGGTTTCAGGATTGTAGGCAGAAGAGAAAAAGTGGGGCAGCTTCACGGCGAATGGAAAGATCTGATCATGCTTGAAAGAAGAAGCAATTTGATTTTTTAAATTAAAAAATATCAATCTTTTGGCACTTTGATTGTATCATTCAAGAAAGTAATTCTAAATCAACAATTATGAAATTCCTTAAAAATACAATCGCAATATTGGTAGTCGCAGGATTTATTTCTTCTTGCCTGCCACATCCAAGCCAAAGACCAATGCCTCCCGGTCATGATARAAAAGTAGAAGAATTAAAGAGTCATCATCCGAGAAACAGGTAAATTATCTGAAAAAATAATAAAATTTCTTAAAAATTACTAAAATGGCAATTGTAAATAAATATTGGCACTGGTATTGTAATTTCCATTCGTAATTTGAAATTGATTAATATGAAAATCTTATCTAAAGTAATCGGGCTGTTTTTAATCGTTTTTTCGATCGTGTTTTATCAGGCTGCACCTTTCCAGAGAGGGCATCATCACGGGCCTCACAAAAAACACCATCATCATCGTCATTACAAGCCAAAGTATAAAAAAGTAGTTTATTATAAAGCGCCAAGACATTATAAAAAACATTATTACAAACCGGCAAGACCGTATCATTATTCACATAAATACAGACATCCGAGAGTTTATCACAGCAGACCGGTAATTGTCGTTAACTTATAAAGAAAAAGCTGCCTCAAAATCGAGGCAGCTTTTTAGTAATATTAATAGCGGTTTGCTAAAAATTTTTCTTTTTAGGATTTAAAGAAGTGTTGAAAATCATTACATCCTGTCCGAACTTTGTTTCGATTATTTCGGTGATGTTTAATAATTCACTTTCCATAAATTCTGCTCTTTTTTCTTCATCATCAAAAATTAAAAGAAGATTATAGTTTTTGCCTTCGTCGATAAAATCACTGTGCACTTCAGATAAGATATATTTATCAACATCCATCAGGTTTTCAGTCATTAAAACCAAAGTTTCATCCACATAATTTTCCCACTCATCCAGACTGTTTTTTACGCAGTGAAAAGTTATACTTAATACACTCATATTTTAATATTTTTAAGATATTTTGCTTGATTTCTCAGGCAAAAATCGGTAAAAATTTTGTAACTTAGCCCGTTATTAATTATTTGAAATAAATAGTTTTCAGACCAAATTTTAAAAGTCTGATTATCATTACAATAAAACTTATATATGCAAAAAGAAGGAGAAAGATTAATTCCTATCAACATTGTTGATGAAATGAAATCATCTTACATTGATTATTCAATGTCGGTTATTGTTTCGAGAGCATTGCCCGACGTAAGAGATGGTCTTAAGCCAGTACACCGAAGAGTGCTTTATGGTATGTATGGTTTAGGGGTTTTCTCAAACCGAAAATATTTAAAATCAGCAAGAATTGTTGGGGATGTTTTAGGTAAATATCACCCACACGGAGATTCTTCGGTTTATGACGCAATGGTAAGAATGGCTCAACCTTGGAGTTTGCGTTATCCTCAGGTTGACGGGCAGGGTAACTTCGGTTCGATGGATGGTGATCCTCCTGCAGCAATGCGTTATACCGAGGCAAGGCTTAAAAAAGTTTCAGACGAGATTTTATCTGATCTTGATAAAGAAACGGTAGACTTTCAAAATAACTTTGATGACAGCTTAACGGAACCGAGTGTAATGCCTACAAAAATTCCAAATCTTTTGGTAAACGGTACTTCAGGTATCGCGGTAGGTATGGCGACCAATATGGCTCCTCATAATCTTTCTGAAGCGGTAGATRCAATCTGCGCATATATTGATAATAAAGAAATTACGATCGATGAGCTAATGCAGCACATCATTGCTCCCGATTTTCCTACAGGCGGAATTATCTACGGATATGACGGTGTAAGAGACGCTTTCCATACAGGAAGAGGAAGGGTTGTTTTGAGAGCAAAGGTAAGCTTCGAGGAAGTACACAACAGAAACGCAATTATCGTAACCGAAATACCTTATCAAGTAAACAAAGCTGAGATGATTGCAAGAACAGCCGAGTTGGTAAAAGATGAGAAGATTCCCGGAATCTACGAGATCAGAGACGAATCTGACAGAACAGGGATGCGTATTGTTTATGAATTGAAAAATGATGCAATTCCTAATGTTGTTCTTAATTTATTATATAAATATACTTCACTCCAAACTTCTTTCAGTGTAAACAACATCGCTTTGGTACACGGAAGACCGGAGCAGCTGAATCTGAAAGATATCATTCACCATTTTGTTGAGCACAGACATGAGATCATCGTAAGAAGAACTCAATATGAGCTAAGAAAAGCAAGAGAAAGAGCCCACATTCTTGAAGGTTTCATGAAGGTGATCGGCTCTCAGGATTCTTTAGACAAAGCGATTTCAATTATTCGTCACAGTGCCAATCCGCAAGCTGCAAAAGAAGGATTGATCGAAGCATTTGAATTATCAGAAATTCAGGCTCAGGCAATTCTTGATCTTCGTTTGGCCCGTCTTACAGGAATGGAGCTTGATAAGATCCGTGATGAGTATGACGCTATTATGAAAGAAATTAATGATTTAGAAGATATTTTGGCTAATGAACCAAGAAGATTCCAGATTATTAAGGATGAATTAATTGAAGTAAAAGAAAAATACGGCGACGAAAGAAGAACGGAAATCGATTATTCGGGAGGTGAAATGTCTATTGAAGATATTATTCCGAACGAAGCGGTGGTTCTTACGATTTCTCACGCAGGATATGTGAAGAGAACATTGCTTTCAGAATACAAAATCCAGAGCAGAGGAGGTGTTGGTAACAAAGCGGCTACAACAAGAGATTCAGATTTCTTAGAGTACATTGTTTCGGCAACCAATCACCAATATATGTTGTTCTTTACAGAAAAAGGTAAATGTTACTGGTTAAGAGTATTTGAAATTCCTGAAGGTTCTAAAACGGCAAAAGGAAGAGCGGTACAAAACTTAATCAACATCGAGCCGGATGATAAGATTAAAGCATACATCAGAACCAACGATCTGAAAGATGTAGATTACATCAACCAAATGAGCGTGGTAATGATCACCAAAAACGGTACGATCAAGAAAACTTCCTTAGAAGCTTACTCAAGACCGAGAGTAAATGGTATCAATGCTATCGAGATCAGAGAAAACGATCAGTTATTAAGCGCTTATCTTACAAACGGTGAATCTCAGATTATGATTGCAACCAAAAATGGTAAATGTATCCGTTTCCCTGAAGAAAAAGTAAGAGAAGTGGGTAGAGGATCTATTGGTGTGCGAGGAATAACGATGGAGGAAAACGATGAGGTTATTGGAATGATTGTTGTCAACGATTTGGAAAATGATACCGTTCTTGTGGTTTCTGAAAAAGGATACGGTAAAAGAACCGCAGTTGAAGATTACAGAATTACCAACAGAGGTGGAAAAGGAGTTATTACTTTAAATATCACTGAAAAAACAGGTAATCTTATTGCTATTCAGAATGTTACAGACGAAGACGGACTGATGATTATTAATAAATCCGGAGTTGCGATCAGAATGAATATGGATGAAATGCGTGTAATGGGTAGAAATACTCAGGGTGTAAGGATGATCAATCTTAAAAAGAATGACGAGATCGCAGCTATCGCAAAAGTATCAATGGATAAAGATGTAGAAGACGAAATTGTTGAAGGAGAAGAATCTGGAGAAAATATTTCAACAGAGGAAAATACTTCTTCACAAACTGAAAATCAAAACCCTACTGATGAAACTGAAAATTCAGATTCTGAAGAATAATATAAAATATAATTAAAATTCTTATTTATGAAAAAGCTAATTTTAGGTATAGCAATCGTTTCTTCGGTTTTTGCTTTCGGGCAGAAGGAAGAGAAAAAAGATGTCAATGCTCAGGTTCAGGCTACTAATAAGGCAGCGATGGACGCATACAACGCAAAAAATTATACGGTTGCAGGACCGAAGTTCTTAGAACTTTATGATTTGTTAAAAACAAACGGACAGGAAGATCAGACCTATAAATATTATGCAGGTTTAAGTTATGCTTTAGCAAATAACCTGGACGAATCTATAAAAATTTATACCGAATTAATTAATTCCGGTTATACAGGAGTTCAGACAACTTATACAGCAAAAGAAAATAAAACCGGGCAAGTTTCAGCTTATGATAAAGCAACTTGGGAGCTACTAAAGAAAAGTTCGTCAAAAGATTACTCTGATTTTAAAACAGAACAAACACCAAGTGTAGAGCCAGATTTATACGAAACTTTGTCAACATTGCTTTTAAATGCAAAGAAAAATGACGAAGCTTTAGCAATAATCGAAAAAGGTTTGGCTAAATATCCAAATAATGCTAAACTGAAAGAGTATCATGGTTCTGCTTTATATGCAACTGGTAAGACCGATCAATTTATGGTCAATCTGAAAGAGCAGTTAGCAAAAAATCCTAACGACGCTACAAACTGGTACAACTTAGGAGTTTTACAGTCAAAAAATCCTGCGACAGAAGCAGATGCAATCGCTTCATTTAAAAAGGCAATCGAATTAGCTCCAACTGATGCTAAATTAAAAAATAATGCTTATCAAAATTTAGTTTATACTGCTATTGGAGATGATGCTAAAGCAGTTGACGCTATCAATGCAATCAGAAAATCAGATCCGGATAAAGCGACTACTTTAATTGAAGCAAGAAAGGAAAGATTTAATAACGCATTACCTCATGCTGAAAAATGGTATCAGGCAAGTCCTGATAATTTAGACGCAGTAGGTACTTTAAAAGATATCTACGGAATGCTTAAAAATCAGGCAAAAGTTACTGAATTAAAAGCAAAAGAAGCTGAGCTTCAGGCAAAAGCAAAATAATATTTTGTTTTATTATTAAAAAAATCGTCTCATATTGAGGCGATTTTTTGTTTAATAATGGTGAACTTTTTTAGATTATAGAAATTGTAAAATCCGTCAAAATAAAAATTAGTGCATTCGTGGCAGTTCAAATCTGCTCCATCTGCATAATCTGCTAAAAATTTTTATTTTAAAGATAAATTTTAAGCATTGCTTTTCTCCGCAAAACAAAAAATATTTCCAAGTTTTATACTAGAATAGCCATTGCTTTTTATTTTAGAAGAATTAATCATTGCTTTAGCCAAAACATCTGTTGGTAAAGGTTTCTGACTTTCAAAAAGACCAAGCGTATTGGCAAATTTTATAATTCTGCTACCCAAAACTTCACCTGTTCTTTCCGAATCTTTTCTTTCGAGCATTCCGGGTTTGAAAATGGTGATTTTATTAAAATGAAGTTTTTTCACGGCTTCTTCAAGCTCGCCTTTCATTTTAGAATAAAATATTTTTGATTTAGGATTAGCTCCATAAGCAGAAACTAAAATATAATCATCCACATTATTTTCTTTAGCAGCCTTTGCAAACTGATATTGATAATCGAAATCAACTTTCCTTTGTGCGTCTTTACTTCCGGCATCTTTCAGAGTTGTTCCTAAACAAGAAAATGCAACGTCACCTTTCACAAGATTTTTCCAGTCTTCATATTTTTCAAAATCTACAACATGAGTTTTTAATTTTTCATTGGTGATAGACAATGGTTTTCTTACAAAAACATTAACTTCATCAAAATCATTATCCTGTAATAACTGATTCACCAAATCTTTTCCTGTAGCACCTGTAGCACCGATTACTAAAGCTTTCATAATAAATAGTTTTGTGTGATGATCATTTCCTTTTTTAAATTTACTAAATTTGAGGTAATTATTTAAGATAAAAGATTAAATTATCAATTATCAATTATCAATTATCAATTATCAATTATCAATTATTTCTCACTTATTACTCATACGAAATGGATGCCAACGAAATTTTAGATTATTGTCTTGCAAAAAAAGGAGTGACAGAAAGTTTTCCGTTTGATAACGAAACTTTAGTATTAAAAGTGGGTGTCAAAATTTTTCTTTTGATGTCTTTAGAAAGACAGCCTTTGAGCATTAATGTAAAAACTGATCCGGAATGGAGCGAAGAGCTTCGCGAGCAGCATCCACAGATTACAGGCGCATTTCATATGAACAAAACCCACTGGAATTCTGTTTCTCTGGATGGTTTAAAAAAAGATTTGGTCCTAAAAATGATTGATCAGTCGTATGATTTGGTTTTTAAATCGTTGACTAAAAAAGCGAAAGAAGAGATCCTGAATTCTTAATTAAAGTAAAAAAAATGAAAAGAATAGCTATAACAGTTTTTGCTTTTATTTTAGGGTTTATCGTTTTCAGATATGCCGCAAAATTTGAATTAAAAGAGAGTTTGTTTATTTCTTTTGGAGCTGCTGTTTTAAGTTTTTTAATTCCTAAAAAGGTTGAAAAAAATAATAAAAATTTTGCTAAAAAATAAAATTCTGAGTCAGCTTTTTATCTTAATCTAATCTAAATAATTGATTATTCTTAATCTCGTTTTTAAAT
>NZ_JBFRGA010000086.1:0-15742 GCF_052115105.1 Chryseobacterium sp. 2TAF14 | reverse complement strand
ATCCAAACGCAATCCCAAGAAATTGATAAAATTCGTTTTTGTTATTTCTTCCTGCTCCTTCTGCAATATTTGAAGGTATTGAAACAGCACATCTTCTAATTTGAGATAATAAACCAAATTTTTCTTCATTTGGTAATTCGGCAGTAACCAAATAAACTTCTTTTACTAAAGCCATTGATTTACTCCAAACTTTCAAATCTTCAATTCGATGCGATTTCATACTAAATTCTAATATCTAACTTCTAACTTCTCAAACTTTACTTGTTAAGTACAGTTTTCAGTCTATTATAGATCTCAACGTAAGCTTCAGTCACTTCACCAAGATCTCTTCTGAATCTGTCTTTGTCTAACTTCTTCATGGTATCTTTATCCCAAAGTCTGCATGTATCAGGAGAAATTTCGTCAGCAAGAATGATTTCGCCGTCTGAAGTTTTTCCTAATTCGATTTTAAAATCTACAAGGATGATGTTCATTTTATCAAAAAGATCAATAAGAATTTCGTTGATGTCTGAAGTTAATTCATACATTTCGTCAAGCTCTTCGTACGTTGCAGCACCTAAGAAAACAGCGTGGTGATCGTTGATAAGCGGATCTCCCAACTCGTCTTTTTTGTAGCAGATATCGAAGATGGTTACCGGAGATTTAATTCCTTCCTCAACTCCTAATCTCTGAGCCATGCTTCCTGCAGAATAGTTTCTAACGACCATTTCCAAAGGAATAATTGATACTTTCTTTACCAACTGCTCTCTTTCGTCTAATTGTTTGATGAAATGAGTTTTAATCCCTTTTTCATTTAAATATTCAAAAATAAGAGTGGTGATGGCATTGTTCATTTCACCTTTCAAATCTACAGAACCTCTTTTTTGAGCGTTAAATGCAGTTGCATCGTCTTTGAAACGTACGACAACTTCGTCAGGATTTTCGGTTGCAAATACTTGTTTTGCTTTACCTTCATACAGCATTTCTAGCTTTTGACTCATAATTTTTTACTTTTTTTTACTTTAGAAAACCTTGAATCAAAGGTTTTCAGTTATAGTTAGATTTATTACTTTTTATTTAGTTAAAATTCCTGCTAAAACAGCGATTCCGAAACTTAGTAATGTACCGATCAATACATATTCTGTCAGTTTTCTCTGTTTTGCCTGCGCCAGATCACTGAATCTGAAAACAGATTTTGCGGCGATCATAAAGCCTACTCCTTCCCAATGATCAACAACAATAAAAGTGAAGACCAGTAATCGTTCTAAAATTCCGATGTATTTTCCGGCACTTGATAAAGATTCGGTTTGTACACTGCTTTCTTCTTCCGTAACCGGAGTCCACGATGACAATAATATTTTAATGAAAATTGAAGCAGGAGTTGTTAAAAACAAAGCTGCCATTAAGATTTTCAGAAATTCCTGATTTTTAAAGAACTCAAAATTAAATTCATTAAAACAAAGAGAAATTCCTCCGATAACAGCTACATGAAGCGCCTGATCGATGAAAAACCATCTTTTTTTCGTCTGATTATTTTGAAAAGTTAATTTAATGGCATCAATTATAAAATGAGAAACTCCAACCAATACAGCAACCCACCAAAGTTTTAAATCCCACAAAAATATCAAACTTAAAACAGTGTGAATCAGAATATGATAATATAAATAAGGACTTTTCAGTTTGTGAGTTTCCTTATCTGCAACCCAAGAATTTGGCTGAAGAATAAAATCTCCGAGTAAATGTGCCAATATGAGTTGAATAAAAATCATCTTACAGTTCTGAAATTTTCTTTCTAAAATATTGATTGGTTTCTACGATAAGCTCGTAGTTTGCACGCTTCAGTCTCTGGCTTATCGAAGACTGTGAAATAGCAAATTTCTTTGCCAGATCTTCCTGGGTGATATCTTCATTCATAATCATTTCATGGATGATTTCGGCAGTTGCCATCGTCCAGTTATCAAAATCTTTTGATGCCCATTTCAGCAAAATATTGAGGTCACGGTTGATAGATTCATTGGAGGTTTTGATGGAAACAGTGTGTCCATCGCTCTTCAGATCATTCAATAACCTTCCTGAATTTACATACGCGGAACCGTTGGATTCAGTAATTTTTTCGGAGGAAAAATTTTCCTGACCAATGCCGATTGCAATTCTTACGTCTAAATTTTCCTGACTTTTTATAAGAGATTTGATAGCTAAGAAATGCCAAAAAACATCATCGATATTACATTTAAACTGAAACTCGTCGCCTCTGTAGATTTCCCATGTTTCGGGAGCGCTTCCCCATTTTTCGAGAAGATTTTTAAGCTTGGTAATCCAAACTTCTGTATCTGCATGCTGCGAATTAATAATATCACCAGTGATGACCGCTATCATTTTGCAAATATAAGCATAATTACTTATAAATAAAAAATATAAGCAGAAACACTTATAGATATTGATTATTAGTGAATCTGCTTATATCGATAATATGGTAAAACAAGGTTGTTTAAACACAAATAACTCTAATTTTTGCACAAATTTCACTAATGATATTTAAAATTAAAAAATGCTTCGACTTCGCTCAGCATGACATTTCTAATACTAACTGTTTTTATTTTTTAAAAAAGTAGAATTTAATTTGTAGCGATGTCATGCTGAGCGAAGTCGAAGCATTTATATTGATAAAATTAAATCCTACTTTTTAATAAATGGATAAGTCTTATCATCTAGTTTCAATAAATAAGAACCTGTTTGTAAATTCTGAACAGAAATATTTTTCTTGTTTTTAAAAGGATTTTCTTCTGAATAGATCAATTTTCCTGAATAGTCAATGATTTGAGCAGTCTGAATGTTTTCAGTTTTTCCGCTCACGAAAATATTTTCATGTACCGGGTTCGGATAAATTTTAAATTCTTTCTCTGCTAAAATTAAATCAGAGGCAGAGAGCGTTCCTAAATTCTGGCAGTAATTGCTTGCGTAAGAATCCCATTCTGAAATATTGAAAGTTGTCGTTGGCTGATTAACGGCCGTTTTTCTGTAAAGGGAAACATTTCCTAAAACTGAAGAGTTGTTTTGAGCAGAAACTCCGATTGCATCAACGGTTGTAGATTTGTATCTCAATTCTAAATACTGGCTTCCTGTAAAAGTCATTTGTGGAGCTGCCGTTACAAATTTTGCCTGATTAATAGTATAACAAGAGAAATTGGCTTCAGGATTTAGTACCACAAAAGTTTCGTTATTCTGGATGATGCCTTCCAATTCATAAGGATCCGGGAAATAATAATTGGTTCCGCTTGGAAATTGAATAGACAATCGATAATCGCTCAAATTAACAGCATGACCCGTTTTGTTGACGATTTCTATTGCTTTATTGTTTGATGTTCCTTCTAAATATTTTGAAACCATTAAATCTTTAGCATAAATATCCGTCGCTAAAGTAGTTGCCGAAACTGTATTGCTGTCGCCGGAAAGTAAATATCCGTTGTCATAAGCTTTTACAGTATAAGTATATGTTGTAGAAGGCGTTAAGTGATCAATGCTGATCGAATTTCCTTTTGCTGTGGCTATTAAAGTTCCGTTCTGGTAAATTTTGTACCCGATAACATCTGTACTTGCACTCGGAGTCCAGCTTAGCGTTGTAAAATAAGCGCTGTTTTGAGTCGCTGTCAAATTTGCGGGAGCTGAAGGAGCAACAGAATCGGGAGTTTGTCCCCAAATTGCGCTGACCCAGGTTGGATTATCAATAAACGGGTTTCTGTTTTTCTGTAAATTATAAACAGTATTATTCCGGTCAATTTCTCTCTGAGAAACAGGATCCTGGTTATGCCATTGAATAAGCATTGCAATATAAGCCGGATCATAAGCTCTTTCTTCTGTTCCGTCTAAAGGATTGGTATCTGATGCAGGATTTGCATTATTATTATAATTAAAAGTTCCTAGTTTTCCTTCGTATCTTACCGCAAAATACAGTAAGCTTCTGGCAACATCTCCTTTAAACTCATCAATAGGTTCATAAACTCGSCCTGTGTAAGCATAATTAGGAATTGCGCTGTTGCTGATTTTTGATGTATTTGTAAAAGTGTGGTGATTGGTTGTCCCTCCGATTCCGTAAGGATAATTGCTTCTCAACTGATTGATTCTTGCATCTGTCGGAACTACATAGAATAAATCTGAATACATAGGATAATTACTGTAAAAAGTACTTTGTGGCATCATATGTTCCCTGTTCCAGCCCAGTCCTTCTGCACCTGCACTTCCGATAATGTTTGCCGTTGTGTATTCGTAAGCATCGGGTCCGGTAGGTTTTTCAGAATATATATCCAGTAAAATGGTTGTATTGCTTGCTCCGTAATCGTAGTATTTATCTAAATCGGTCTGGTTATAATAGTTCGTTAAATCACCATAATGCCAATTGATATTCTTCGCAGAGATGATATCATGCAATTTTGATTTTAATGCATATCCTGTCAATCCTGCCGTTCCGTCATAATATCCTGCCGGAATTTGCGCTGAAGCATAAGCAGATATTAAAAATACAGGAAGTAGAAGTTTTTTCATGTTTAAAAAATTGGACAGCTAATGTATGAAATAAACATACTTAGTACCAATTAATTGCATTAATATATTATTAATAATTTAAATTTAATTTATTGAAAGTTAACTACTTATTTACTGTAATTCAACTTCGCTGAAAATTATTTTTGTATTTCGGCAATTTAAGTATCTTTGGGACATAACTATACAATAATATGAACACAGAAACGATTAACAACATCAAAATGATCGCGGAAACAGCAAAGGAATTTGCTGAAAAGAATATCAGACCAAATATTATGGAGTGGGACGAAAGCCAGACTTTCCCTAAAGAGCTGTTTCATCAGTTAGGAGATATGGGTTTTATGGGGATTGTAATTCCTGAAGAATATGGTGGTTCTGGTCTTGGTTATCATGAATATGTTGCTATTCTGGATGAAATTTCTCAGGTAGACCCGTCAATTGGTCTTTCGGTTGCAGCGCACAACTCGCTTTGTACAAATCATATCTACGAATTCGGAAACGAAGAGCAGAGAAACAAATGGCTTCCGCAGTTAGCAACCGGAAAAGTAATCGGAGCTTGGGGATTGACGGAGCACAATACAGGTTCAGATTCTGGAGGAATGTCTACTACTGCGGTGAAAGACGGTGACGAATGGATAATCAACGGGGCTAAAAATTTTATTACTCATGCAATTTCTGGTGATATTGCCGTAGTAATGACAAGAACAGGAGAAATCGGAGCTAAAAATAATTCTACAGCTTTTGTTTTAGAAAAAGGAATGGCTGGTTTTACTTCAGGTAAAAAAGAAAATAAACTTGGGATGAGAGCTTCAGAAACTGCAGAACTTATTTTTGATAACGTTCGTGTCCCGGATTCTCACAGATTGGGAGAAGTTGGGGAAGGTTTCAAGCAGGCGATGAAAATTCTTGACGGCGGTAGAATTTCTATTGCAGCATTAAGTTTAGGAACAGCAAGAGGTGCTTACAAAGCAGCTTTGAAATATGCTAAAGAAAGAAAGCAGTTCGGAAAATCTATCTCAGATTTCCAGGCGATCAACTTTATGTTGGCAGATATGGCAACAGAAATTGATGCTGCAGAATTGTTGATCCAAAGAGCTTCTACCCTGAAAAATGCAAAACAAAAAATGACGAAGGAAGGTGCAATGGCAAAATTGTATGCTTCTGAAGCTTGTGTAAGAATTTCTAACAATGCGGTTCAAATTTTCGGTGGTTACGGTTATACAAAAGATTTCCCGGCAGAAAAATACTACAGAGATTCTAAGCTTTGTACAATTGGGGAAGGTACTTCAGAAATTCAGAGATTGGTTATCGGGAGAGATATTACAAAATAAATTTTCAGGTTTTACCTTTAATTTTAGATAAAGCAATAGCATACGAGATTTTCGTGTGCTATTTTCATTTTACAGAGATTTGTTTTTAGTAAATGTGCAATGCATTGCATATTGTTTTAGGTGAATTATCTAAAATTTTCTTAAAAAAATTTGTTTTTCGTAATAATTTTTTCATTAGCTTTGATATTCCAAAATCAAAATAGATACTATATGAAAAAACAACTATTGGTGATTGGAATGCTGGTTTCAGGTATTTCATTCGCTCAGACGGACCGTCTTTGGTCTGAAAGTTCTACAAAAACAAATTCAGAAATTTTTGAAAACAAATCAACCATCAACAATCCGAAGATCTATAGTTTAGATATTAACGGACTGAAAAATGCTTTGGTAAAAGCGCCGAAAAGATTGGCTGTCGGAGAAAAATCGGAAGTGATTATTTCGTTTCCAAATTCTGACGGGAAGATGGAAAATTTCAAAGTGAAAGAAAATTCCAATTTTGATCCGCAGTTGGCTGCGAAATACCCGGAAATCAAATCATATGTTGGTGAAGGAATGGGAGATTCAAATTCTACGGTATATTTCAGTATTTCCCCCTTAGGTTTGTCTTCAATGGAAATTTACGGTGACAAGTCTGCGGTTTTTATTGAGCCTTATACAAAAGATCTTTCAACCTATGTCGTTTACAAAAAATCTGATAAGAAAGATGATTTAAACAAATTTGAATGTACTGTAATTGATGTTGCTCAAAAAGGAGTTTCAGGCATTGATAATCTTGCAGCAAGACCCAATGCAGATGATGCGAAATTAAGAACATTCAGGTTGGCTTTATCTTGTACGGGAGAATATACAGCGTATTTTGGTGGTACAAAAGCGAATGCTTTAGCAGCGATGAACAATACAATGACTCGTGTAAACGGCGTTTTTGAAAAAGATTTTTCTGCAAGAATGGTTTTAATTGCCAATAACGATGCGGTAATTTATACAAGTGCTTCCTCAGATCCTTATTCTGCAGCTTCAGGAATGAGCAATTGGAATTCTCAATTACAGTCAACTTTAACTTCCGTAATCGGTGAAGCTAATTATGATGTAGGACATTTATTCGGAGCTTCCGGCGGTGGTGGAAACGCAGGCTGCATCGGTTGTGTTTGTGTAAACGGTTCGAAAGGAAGCGGTTATACTTCTCCGGCAGATGCAATTCCTTCGGGAGATAATTTTGATATTGACTATGTTGCTCACGAATTAGGTCATCAGTTTGGCGGAAACCATACATTCTCAATGAGCAACGAAGGAACCGGTGTAAATATGGAGCCAGGTTCCGGATCAACAATCATGGGTTATGCGGGAATTACAAGCCAGGATATTCAGCCGCATTCAGATTCTTTCTTTCATGCGATAAGTATTCAGCAAATCACAGATAACATTAAGGCTAAAACTTGTCCTGTAAGTACAAATACGGGTAATTCTATTCCTACAGCAAATGCAGGTTCAGATTATACTATTCCGAAAGGAACGCCGTTTATGCTGACAGGTTCTGGAACTGATGCTAACGGAGATTCTTTAACTTACATTTGGGAACAGATGAATAATGCGTCTTCTTCTCAAACCGGAGCAAGTTCGGCTGCAAGTGCTACAAAAGCATCTGGACCAACTTTCAGATCATGGACTCCACAAACAACTCCTACAAGATATTTCCCGAGAATGGCTTCTGTTTTAGCGGGTGCAACAACAACTGCAGGTTCAGAAATTACTGTAGAAGCTTTATCAAACGTAGCAAGAACGTATAATTTCAGATTCACCGTTCGTGATAACAGAGCGGGAGGTTCGGGAAATAATTCTGATGATGCAGTAATTACTGTAAATAGTACAGCAGGACCATTTAGTGTAAGTTCGCAAAATACAGCAACCACTTATTCAGGAGGAACTTCTCAAACCGTAACCTGGAATGTTGCAGGAACTACTGCAAACGGAGTAAATGCTGCAAACGTAGATATTCTTTGGTCTACAGACAGCGGAAATACTTGGACTACTCTACTTTCTGGAACTCCAAATGATGGTTCGCAGGCGGTGATAATTCCGAATGCTTCTACAACAACAGGAAGAATTATGGTAAAAGGTTCTAATCATATTTTCTTTGATGTCAATAATTCAAATATCACTGTAAATGCAGGTTCAGGAGGTACAGATACTACTGCTCCATCAGCTCCAACTTTAGCAGCTTCAGGTACAACTTCCACAACCACAAATCTTTCTTGGTCCGGAGCAACCGATAATGTTGCAGTGACAGGTTATGATGTTTATCAAGGTTCTTCGTTGATAGGTTCTACAGCTTCAACTTCTTACACGGTATCAAGTTTGACACCTTCTACAACGTACAGTTTCACCGTTAAAGCAAAAGATGCGGCAGGTAACAATTCGGTTTCAAGCAATACGGTTTCTGTAACTACACTTGCAGGAAGTACAGTTACTTACTGTTCTGCGACATCAACCAATACAGCAGACGAAAGAATTGGAAACGTAAAATTCGGAACGATTAATAATACTTCCACAGGAACTGCTGGTTATGAAAACTTTACTTCAGTTTCTACAAATGTAACAAGAGGAACAGCTTATGCCATTTCGGTAACTCCGGTTTGGACTTCAACCAAATATAATGAAGCTTACGCAGTTTATATTGATTACAATAAAGACGGAGATTTTACAGACAGCGGAGAATTAGCCTGGACAAAAACAGGTTCTCAAACGAGCCCGGTAACAGGATCGATCACAATTCCGTCAACAGCAACTCTTGGAGTTACAAGAATGAGAGTAATGATGCAATACAGTTCGGTTCCTTCATCTTCTTGTGGTTCTTATACTTACGGTCAGGTGGAAGATTATACTTTAAATATTACATCATCAGGAAGAGGTGAAGATTTTAATACGAAAGATCTGATCACAGATATCAAATTATATCCTAATCCTGCAAGAGATATTTTAAATGTTTCAAATATGACGAATGAAGATTATAAAATCTTCGATATGGGTGGAAAACTAATCAATTCAGGAAAACTTAAGGAAGGCTCAGTGAATGTAAGCGCTCTTGTAAAAGGAGCTTACGTAATTCAGGTGGGCGAAATTTCCAAGAGATTCATCAAAAACTAAATTTCCTCTCAATTAAACCTTAATCTTTAGGCTGTTCGGAAACGAACAGTCTTTTTTTGTCCAAATTTTTTAAACACAAATGCCACAAATATTTTCACAAATAATACAATTCTCTTTGAAAAATGTGAGAATTTGTGGAAGAAAAAATATCCTTTGTCATCTCGACGAAGGAGAAATCTATTTTAAGACTGAAAATAGATTCTTCACTACACTTCGTTTCGTTCTGACTAAAAAAAATATTTAAATAAAACCTAAGCCCTAATTCCTAAAATCTAAAACCTAATTTTTATATTTGCCTTAAATAAAAAATTTCATGGATAAAATTGACAGCCTGAACCAAGTAGCAGAATTCCACACCACTTTTAAAGCACCTGTTTTAGATACACCGCAAATTCCTTCTCAGGAAAGATGTAATCTGAGAGTTGAGCTTTTACAGGAAGAATTAAATGAATTGAAACAGGCTATCGCCGATAATAATATTGTTGAGATTGCTGATGCGCTGTGTGATTTGCAGTATGTTTTGAGCGGAGCAGTTTTAGAATTTGGTTTGGGTAATAAATTTGTAGAATTATTCAACGAAGTGCAGCGTTCTAATATGTCTAAAGCTTGTGATAATGAAGAGCAGGCAAACGAAACCGTAGAATTTTATAAAGAAAACGATGTTGAGTCTTTTTATGAGAAATCAGGAGAAAAATTCAATGTTTATAGAAAAGCAGATCATAAAGTATTGAAAAACAAATACTACTCTCCTGCCGATTTAAAAACAATTATAGAAAACTAAATATGAAATCAAAGATTCACAAATACAATGAAAAATAATAGAAATATGATTTGTAAAAAAATCATCACCAATATTTTTACGCTTTCAGTTCTTACCTTGGCTGTGCAGCAGTTTAATGCTCAAAAAGTTGTGGTAAACCGAGAAGTAGAAAGGACCAATGACGGAAAAATGCTTTTGGGTCACCAGCTTAAAGAGCAGTTTGTAAAAGAGCCGTGTTAAGTATAATGTTTCTAAAGTTCCCACAATCATTGTAGAAAAATATGGCAATGAAATTGGAAGAATCATAGAAATGCCGACTACAGGGTATGTAGAAAGAGATCTTGTAGAAATCTTGAAAAAAGATGACAAGTCGGTTTTGAGAGAAATATTTAAAAAAGAAAATTGAGAAATCTAAAATTTATTATTCCGTTTATTGCGGGAATTCTTTTAATGCTGATTCTGTTTTTCAGTTTCAGGTCTTGCTTTAAAATGAGCGAAAAAACTGAAAAGTCAGATTATTATATTCTGACCAATCAGATTTCCAAGATGAATAAAATGGTCGTTTTGGAACAGGATTTTTCGGCCATGCAGAAAACCAAATTCGGTTACGAATTTCTCGGTAAAGAAATGACGAGCAACAGCATCATTACTTATACCAAAACCAACGCTCAGGTTTCTTACGATCTGAACAAGATGAAAATAGAAGTCGATTCTATCAATAAAAAACTCATCATTAAAGAGCTTCCCAATGCTGATATTAGGATTACGCCGAGTGTAGAAATTCAGTCGGTAGACGATTCTTTTATCAACAGGATTTCAGAAAAAGACATTAAAAATGTGCAGAATAAGGCTAAGCAAACAGCCATAAAATCAGTTGATCAGAACAAATTACGAAGTGAAGGACATCAGCAATTGATGGAAAATCTTAATAATATTTTTGTTTTGGCAAAGGCTTTGAATTATAAGATAGAAGATCAGACCGGTAAAATCGGCGTTCTTGGACTCTAAAAATTCAAAATTATGGATTCAAAAGACGATAACAAAAAGAAAGAATCTGCCAATTCCGCAGAAACCAAAAAGCAAAACGAAGACTTCCGCGATATTCCGGCTTCTTCACAAAAACAAAACCCCTCCGATGTTGATAAAGAAGACGTTCAAAAATCTTCTCAAAACAACAAATCAGGAAAAACAGATAATACCGAGTGAAAGCTTGGTATTTTTTATGGCAGCAATTTCCGCCCTCCACTCCCGCTATTTTTTGCAAGAATTTCAGTTTTCAATAGAAAGTTTATCACAATGCAAAAAATGAGCTCCGTTCAGGTCGGGCTGCAGTTTTCAGCAGATTTTCAAGATTTACCAAATTAAAGATGATTGTGAATTTGAATTTTTGGAAGATATCAAAAAATGGTATTTCATTGTTAAGTGTAGCGCCTTTGTTTTCCTTTAAATATTAAAGATTATATTATTGAATCTCTTTGTTTGACTTTGCGATTTAGAAATCATATCCTACTCAAGTTATTTTAAAAAATAAAAGAATTATTCAAAGAATTATTCCTTGTATTCTTTGCTAAGTAGAACGCCTTTGCGAACTTAAAAAAAATATGCAGAAATAAAGGCAAAAAAGAATCTTTGCGTGGCTTTGCGTTTAGAAACAACTCCGAGTTAACGGAAAAATTTAAAATAAATTATATTTTTTGTGAATTATCGTGCTGCGATTTCTTAAAGACGTAAAAAAAGCGTATTTTTGCATCTTAAAATTTCTTAGTAAACAATGATAAAAATTACACTTCCAGACAATAGCGTCAGAGAATTTGAAGGAGCTACTACTCCTTTGGATGTGGCAAAATCTATAAGCGAGGGATTGGCTAGAAATACCATTTCCGCAGTTGTAAACGGCACACAAGTCGAAATTACCACGCCTATAACCACAGATTCTACCGTACAGCTTTTGACCTGGAATGATGATCTTGGTAAGAAAGCCTTTTGGCACTCTTCTGCCCATCTTTTGGCGCAGGCTATCCTTGAATTTTATCCGAATGCTAAGTTAACGATCGGTCCTGCCATCGAAAACGGTTTCTATTACGATGTAGATTTCGGTGATGAAACTTTATCTGAAAAAGATTTCGACAAAATCGAAAAGAAAGTTTTAGAAAATGCTAAAAAAGGATCAACATTCTCATTATACCCGGTTTCTAAAGAAGAAGCTTTAAAAACATATGCAGACAACCCTTACAAAGTAGAATTGATTTCTAATCTTAATGATGGAGAAATTACTTTTGTAACACACGATAACTTTACAGATCTTTGTCGTGGTGGTCACATTCCGAATACAGGAATTGTAAAAGCAGTAAAGATTTTAAATGCAGCAGGAGCATATTGGAGAGGAAATGAGAAAAACCCTCAGTTAACAAGAGTCTATGGAATTTCTTTCCCAAAACAGAAAGAACTTACAGAATATCTTGAGTTATTAGAAGAGGCTAAAAGAAGAGATCATAGAAAATTAGGTAAAGAATTAGGAATTTTTGCTTTCTCGGAAAAAGTAGGTGCTGGTTTACCGCTTTGGTTGCCAAAAGGTACTGCTTTGAGAAAAAAATTAGAAAATTTCTTATCTGAAGCTCAGAAAAAAGGCGGTTACGAGTTTGTAATGTCTCCACACATCGGAGCTAAAGAATTATACGTAACTTCAGGACACTGGGATAAATACGGCGCAGACAGCTTCCAGCCGATTAAAACTCCGAATGAAGGAGAAGAATTTATGCTGAAGCCAATGAACTGTCCGCATCACTGTGAGATTTACAAAACTTCACAATGGAGCTACAGAGATTTACCAAAAAGATATGCAGAATTTGGTACAGTTTACAGATATGAACAAAGTGGTGAGCTTCACGGTTTAACAAGAGTTCGTGGCTTTACTCAGGATGATGCGCACCTTTTCTGTACTCCGGATCAGTTGATGGACGAGTTTAAGAAAACGATTGATTTGGTTCTTTATGTTTTCGGTTCTTTAGGTTTTGCAGACTTTACGGCTCAGATTTCTTTGAGAGATACTGATAATAAAGAAAAGTACATCGGTTCCGACGAAAATTGGGAAAAAGCAGAAAATGCAATTGTAACTGCTGCAACCGAAAAAGGTTTGAATACCGTTACAGAATATGGTGAAGCCGCATTCTACGGTCCTAAATTAGATTTCATGGTGAAAGATGCTTTAGGTAGAAAATGGCAGTTAGGAACAATTCAGGTAGATTATAATTTACCGGAAAGATTTGATCTTACTTACATCGGAAGCGATAACGAAAAGCACAGACCGGTGATGATTCACAGAGCACCATTTGGATCTATGGAACGTTTCATTGCGATCTTATTAGAAAACACTGCCGGAGATTTCCCATTATGGCTGGCTCCGGATCAGTTTACTATATTGCCGATCAGTGAAAAATATGTAGATTATGCTAAAAAAGTTTCACAACTTTTAGAAAATCACGATATTAGCGGATTAATTGACGACAGAAATGAGAAGACGGGTAAAAAAATTCGTGATGCAGAATTGAAAAAGATTCCATTTATGTTGGTAGTGGGAGAAAATGAAGAAAAAGATGGCACAATTTCTGTAAGAAGACGTGGCGAAGGCGATCTTGGAGTAATGAATATCAACGATTTTGTAACTTACTTCAAAGAAGCATCAAAAACAGGATTTGAGTATCAGGCTTAAATCAAAAAAAATAAAAAGTCATTACTATAAGTAAAATTTGCCTGTAATGATGATTTAAAAAATAGAAAGTTAACCAATAAAATTTAATACAATAGCACAAAGATTTAACAACAGAGGCCCACAAAGACGTCCTGTACAAGAGGATGCACACATGATCAACGATAAGATTCGCGTAAGAGAACTTCGTTTGGTGGGCGATAACGTAGAACCGGGTGTATATCCTATCGATAAAGCAAGACAGATTGCTAAAGAGCAGGAATTAGACCTAGTTGTAATTTCAGATAAAGCCGAGCCTTTTATTGCAAGAATATTAGACTATAAAAAGTTTTTATACGAGCAAAAGAAAAAGCAGAAAGAGCTTAAAGCAAAACAGATCAAGGTTGTCGTAAAAGAGATCCGTTTCGGGCCTCAGACTGACGAGCACGATTATGAGTTTAAGAAAAAACATGCTGAAAAGTTCTTGGAAGAAGGTTCTAAACTGAAAACATACGTATTTTTCAAAGGACGTTCTATTATCTTTAAAGATCAGGGCGAAATCTTGCTTTTAAAACTTGCTCAGGAACTGGAGCACGTTGGTAAAGTTGACCAATTGCCTAAGCTTGAAGGTAAAAGAATGATTATGATGATGAGTCCTAAGAAACCAGCTAAATAATTCATTAAAATCCTTTCGGGATTGAAGATTATATAACCTCAAAGTAATTTGAGGTTTTTGTTGTTTTCAATAATGAAGAATCAGATTTATCGTCTAAATGACTCAGAAATTTTTAATTAAATATTTTTTAATTTTTGATGTAGATCAATACCAGAGCAGAATTTTCGTTTTACCTTTGCTTTAGAAATAAGGAACAGATCTTTATTTTATTAACCATTAAAAAATAAACAATGAGTACACTCAAATTACAAGACGGAACAGAGATTTTTTACAAAGACTGGGGAAAAGGACAACCTTTATTTTTTCACCACGGATGGCCATTATCAAGCGATGACTGGGATGCACAAATGTTTTTCTTCCTTGAGCAGGGTTACAGAGTAATTGCTCACGACAGAAGAGGTCACGGAAGATCTGAACAGACTCCTTACGGACATGACATGGATACTTACGCTTCTGATGTTGCAGAAATTGTAAAAGCTTTAGATTTAAAAGATGTAATTCATATCGGGCATTCTACAGGAGGTGGTGAAGTAATCAGATATGTTGCTAAACACGGTGAAGGCAGAGTGGCAAAAGCTGTTTTGGTAAGCGCAGTTACTCCGATCATGGTTCAGAATGAAAATAATCCGAATGGTGTACCGATGTCGGTTTTTGACGACATCAGAAATAATACGGCAAATCACAGACAGCAGTTTTACATAGATCTTACTTTCCCTTTTTACGGTTACAACAGAGAAGGTGCAGATATTTCGGAAGGTATCCAAAGAAATTGGTGGAGACAGGGAATGAATGGTTCTATCAAAGCGCACTTCGACTGTATCAAAGCTTTTTCTGAAACCGATTTTACTGAAGATCTGAAAAGTGTAGATGTTCCTGTTTTGGTGATGCATGGTGAAGACGATCAGATTGTTCCATTTGAAACGACRGGTAAAGTTGCTGCTACTTTATTGAAAAACGGAAAACTGATTTCTTATCCGGGCTTTCCACACGGAATGCCGACTACAGAACATGAAACGATAAATAGAGATTTATTAGAATTTATTAAATCTTAATTAAGACTTATTATTATATATTTTAAACCTCGATTTTACTGAAATCGTGGTTTTTTATTTTATCATTAATAAAACTTTTAAAACTTTTTTGAAAGAATTCTTGTTGGAAACACTTTGACTTCACTTTGTGTGAAAACATTTTCAACAATTATGGAAGGTTAAATTTTATTGCAGATAAAAAAAATTGTATTAAAGAATTATTTGCGCCTTTGTTATAAAAATACCAATTACAATTTTTATATAAAAATTTACACGATGCACTTCCCTATTTATTCTGTATTAAAAATCTTTTTCATCTCAAAAATTTTTCGTAATTTTGCACACTAATTATCTGCGTGAGGGATAGTAATGAAAAGCCCACAGCAAGCGAATGGAAAAATGCGGATGAGCGAGGACTTGCAATGAATAGCCCGACCCGAATGAGTGAATGCAGCGAAGCGGAATGAACGAGTGAGGGACACGCCCAATCAATGTAACAATCTAATAATCTACCAATGTAACAATTATTGGTAAATTGATAAACTGCTACATTGGTAGATTTGAAACAATATTGATAACAAAAACATAAAAAAGCAGAAC
>NZ_JBFRGA010000085.1:0-10185 GCF_052115105.1 Chryseobacterium sp. 2TAF14 | reverse complement strand
ATTTGAAACCTGAAATGTCAGCTTATGATATCACCAACGCAATTTTACCCGAACTTGAAAATGAAACAGCCGATTTTATTTGTTTAAATTTCGCAAACACCGATATGGTGGGTCATACAGGAGTTTTTGAAGCCGCTGTAAAAGCTGCTGAAACAGTAGATAAATGCATTGAAAAAGTAGCAACAATGGCTTATGAACACGGTTATGCCGTTTTCATTTTGGCAGATCATGGTAATTCTGATGTTATGATTAATGCAGATGGTTCTCCAAACACGCAGCATTCAACCAATCTGGTTCCTTTAATCGTAATGGATAAAGACAAAAACTGGAACTTAAAACCTGGTAAATTAGGAGATATGGCTCCAACAATTTTACATACGATGGGAGTAGAAATTCCTGCAATAATGACAGGTGATATTTTGGTAAGCTAAAAGTGAATAATAATATAAAGAAAATGCCGTTATTATAGTGATAATGGCATTTCTTTTATGATTTATGTCAGAAGTAGTATGACTTACATACGTTATTATGCCACAAATAATAAATAAATCATATCTTTGCAAATTATAAAACTTAATTTTTAGATGTACAATAAGCTGGTAAGAAAAGAGGTAATGGGTATTTTGGAAAAGGAAGTCGGTTCTTTTCTTGAGAAATTTTTGACTCCGATTGAAAAAATATGGCAACCTTCAGATTTTTTACCGGATCCGTCAAGCGAAGATTTTAAATATGATCTTGATGAAATCCAGACTTACGCTCGTGAGATGCCTTATGATCTTTTCGTGACCTTAATTGGCGATTGTATTACCGAAGAAGCTTTACCTTCATACGAATCTTGGTTGATGGGTGTAGACGGAATTGATCAGGAAAGCGGTTTAGGCTGGGCAAATTGGGTAAGATCGTGGACAGCAGAAGAAAACAGGCACGGAGATCTATTAAATAAATATCTTTATCTGTGCGGAAGAGTAAACATGAGAGAGGTTGAAATTACCACTCAATATTTAATCAGCGATGGTTTCGACTTAGGAACGAGTATGGATCCTTACAGAAATTTCGTTTATACAAGCTTCCAGGAAACGGCAACCAATATTTCTCACAGAAGAGTAGGGACATTGGCTAAACAATCCGGTAACGGAAAACTGGCAAAAATGTGTGGTGTAATTGCTGCAGATGAAGCAAGACACGCTAAAGCATATAAACATTTCGTAGCTAAAATTTTAGAATTAGATCCATCAGAAATGATTTTGGCATTTGAAGATATGATGCGTAAAAAAATCGTTATGCCGGCTCACATGATGAGACAATCGGGCCAAAAAGCGGGTGAACTTTGGGGGCATTTCTCAGATGCGGCGCAAAGATGCATGGTTTACACAGGTCAGGATTATATCAATATTATGAAAGATCTTCTTGATGAATGGAAGATTGAGCATATTACAGGTCTTACCGAGAAAGCAGAAAAAGCTCAGGAATATCTAATGAAACTTCCGTCAAGATTACAGAAAATTACCGATCGAATTGCAACACCAGATTTACAGTTCGAATTCTCCTGGGTGAAAAAATAATTAGATTTTAACAATAAATTATAAATTGAGTGTCGGATGTTTTTCGGCACTTTTCATTTATTTAGTATCTTTGCCCAGCTAAAAACGCAACAAAATGTTAAATAATAAAAAAATTGCTGTTGATTTTGACGGAACCATCGTAGATGACGCCTATCCTGCAATTGGAAAAACAAAAATTTTCGCTTTCGAAACACTGAAAAAACTTCAGTCTCAAGGCTTTAGATTGATACTCTGGACATACAGACACGGCAAAACTTTGGATGAAGCGGTAGAATTTTGTAGGCAAAACGGCGTTGAATTCTATGCCGTAAATTCTAGTTTTGAAGGAGAGGTTTTTGATTGTGAAACCCAATCAAGAAAATTAGACGCAGATTGGTTTATTGACGACAGAAACTTGGGCGGCTTTCCGGGATGGGGCGAAATTTATAATATCATCAACGAAAGAATTGAGTTCAGGGTTGAAGGAAAAGAAGTTTTAGCATATTCAAAACTGAAAAAAGAAAAGAAAAAAGGCTTGTTTTGGTAAGATTGAGAAATTAGAAGCTAGATGTTAGAAATTAGTTTTAATATCGCTTTTAATAATTTTATCAGGAAAATAGATGTTAGCATAAAAGATTTATTCAAAAGGTAAAAATCTAATATCTAACGTCTAATATCTAACATCTAAAAAAATAATGATTCAATTAAAAACAATAGACGAGCTTCGTCTTATGAAAGAAAGTGCCCGATTGGTTTCCAGAACATTAGGAATGTTGGCAAAAGAGATCAAACCGGGAATTACTACTTTATATTTAGATAAATTAGCGCACGATTTTATTAAAGATCACGGTGCAGAACCTGCATTTTTAGGATACGGAGGTTTCCCAAATWCACTTTGTATCTCTCCAAACGAGCAGGTTGTTCACGGTTTTCCGAATAAAGAAGAAATCAAAGAAGGTGATGTACTTTCTGTCGACTGTGGCGCAATTCTTAACGGTTATGTAGGTGATCACGCTTATACTTTCGAAATCGGAGAAGTAAAACCTGAAACCAAAAAATTACTGAGAGTTGCCAAAGAATCTCTTTACAAAGGGATTGAGCAATGCATCAGAGGAAAAAGAATCGGTGATATTTCTCACGCTATTCAAAAGCATTGTGAAAAAGAGGGTTATGGCGTTGTAAAAGAGCTTGTTGGTCACGGTTTGGGAAAAAAAATGCATGAAGATCCGCAAGTTCCGAATTACGGAAAACAGGGAAGCGGAAAAGTGATTAAAGACGGTTTGGCAATTGCTATCGAACCGATGATCAATTTAGGAACTGAAAAAGTGAAATTTCATAATGACGGTTGGACGGTTACAACATTGGATAATCAGCCTTCTGCACACTTTGAGCATGACGTTTGTGTAATAAACGGTAAGCCTGTTTTGCTTTCAACTTTCGATTACATTTACGAGGCTTTAGGCATTGTAAGTGATGAAGAAAAGCCATTTCAACTGGATTTTTAATGAAAAAGCTGACTAAGTTTTTATTAAATAAAATCCCTCGTCCGATGCTTATCAAGATGAGTATTTGGGCGCGCCCGTTAATCTATCAGTTTTTTAAAGGGGATAAATTTTACGATCCTATTGATGGCAGATCTTACAGAAAGTTTTTACCTTACGGATACGGAAAACAAAGAGAAAATGCTTTGTCTCCGGGAACTTTAAGTCTTGAGAGACACCGTCAAATGTATCTGTATCTTCAGAATGAAACCGATTTTTTCATTAAAAATTATAAAGTTCTGCATATCGCTCCGGAACAAGAATTTTTGAGAAAGTTTAAAAGAATGAGCAATCTCAATTATATTTCAGCAGATTTGTACTCACCGATTGTAGATGTAAAAGCAGATATTTTAGATTTGCCTTTTGAGAATGATATTTTTGATATTATTTTCTGCAATCATGTTTTGGAACATATTCAGGATGATGCCAAAGCAATGAGCGAATTATATCGCGTCATGAAACCCGGAGGTTGGGGAATTTTACAGGTTCCGATGAAAAATTCTTTAGAAAAAACTTACGAAGATTTTACCATCACAGATCCTAAAGAAAGGCAAAAACATTTCGGCCAGTATGATCACGTTCGTTGGTATGGAATGGATTATTTCGACCGCTTACAGAATGCAGGCTTTGAAGTGGAAGCTAATTTTTACTCACAGCAGTTTTCTGATGCAGAAATAAAAAAATATGGTTTGAGAGTAAACGAAATTTTACCTATCGTTTTAAAGAAATAAAAAATCGGCTTCAGAATATGAAGCCGGTTTTTGTTTATTGAAATTATATCGTAATTTAATTTTTAATAAAAAACTCAGATCTGAAATTTTCAATGCTTAAAATGTACTGACCTTTTTGAAAATCGCTTACATCTACTTTTAATATTTTGCCCGAAGATAAGGTTTCAAATAATAATTTTCCAGACAAATCATAAATTTTTACTTTTAAATTTTTCTCTAAATCTTCAACAATCAAAAAGTCACTTGAAGGATTAGGATAAACTTTAAATGTTTTGTTTAAGGTGTTTTCTTTTGTTCCCAGTAACGAATTGTTATATACTATTTTGTCTCCTGTGGTAGCATTTGTAATGATAAGTGTTTTTGAGCTGCCACTACTTACAATCTGATAATTATAAATGTTTCCTGTAGGTGTATTTAGATAAAATTCCCAGTTTTTTTGATCATAATTCTGTGCAGCAGCAGCATTTGTACCATTGTAGACTAATAATGTTACCGCAGTTCCATGTCGGGTAAAACTGTCTGTAACTGTATTAAACGTAATGTTTGAACCTGCAGAATTATAATACGAAGAAATAAAGTTATAGTTACTTCCATTATTTTGGAAAATAGAAGCTGCAATCGGCAATTCCATTATGGGACTATTCACTGTCTGATTGGCAATTGTTATTTGTGAAATATACCAATTGTTATTAAAAAGCTCAGCATTTTGTCCAAACAAAGAGCTCCCGATTAAAAGAAAAAATAGTTTTGTTTTCATTCGATATTTTTCACAAATATAAGAAATATATCTTTTACTTTTAATGAGAAACCGCTTTTAAACCGATTACCGAACCAATCAATGTTGAAATAAAAAATATTCTCCAGAAGCTTGCAGGATCTTTAAATACTAAAATCCCAACCAAAGCTGTTCCTACTGCGCCAATCCCGGTCCAGACTGCATAAGCGGTTCCGATGGGCAAAGTTTCGGTTGCTTTAATGAGCAAAAGCATACTGATGGTGAGACAAACCAAAAATCCCCCAAACCACCAATACATTTCGTTTCCTGTGGTTTCTTTTACTTTTCCGAGGCATGATGCAAAAGCAACCTCAAATAATCCTGCAATGATTAAAATAATCCAGTTCATTATAATAAAATTTTATGCTGCAAAATTGAGATTTTAAAACCAGATAAAATTTTACAAATGTTAAAAAATGAATTTTATTCTAATATTTCTTTTTTATAATAACAATAAAAAAACTCTCGCAGATTGAGCAGATAACGCAGATGAAAATTTGCTTAATCTGTTCAATCTGCGAGAATTTAAATTTTTAATTATTTAATTTCCGCACGAATTCTACTCAGACTTACCTGCGTAATTCCTAAATAAGAAGCAATATGCCCTAACTGAACTCTTTGCAAGAGATAAGGTTTCTCCTTTAGTAAATCTTTGTACCGTTCCAAAGCCGTTTTATACTGTCTGGAAATAATCAGTTCTTCAGTTTTCACAAGCTCTCTTTCAGCAAATTTTCTTCCCCAGTTCGCAATATGAATATCTTCGTTAAAGAGCTTTTTTAATTTTTCAGTTTCTAAAACATAAAAATCACAGTCTTCCAAAAGCTCAATACTTTCATAACCAGGTTTTTCATCTACATAACTTTTCATGGAAACCACAGGTTCGCCTTCCATTCCAAACCAGAAAGTAATATCGTTATTTTCAGTAGAAGCATAAGCACGAACAATTCCTTTTTTTAAAAAATAAATATAAGGAATCACTTTATCAGATTCTATTAAAATAAATCCTTTTTGGAAACTAACTTCTGTAATATATTCTTTTAAACTGTTTTTAGAAGTTTCAGGAATAGGGCAGATATTTTTGATGATTTCGTCAATATTCATGGCAGAAATTGATTCTGAAATTAATTTATCCTCAAAATTAAACCTTTTTTAAGTATTCAAATAAATTATTCTTGCTCTAAAGATATTACGCATTGATAGTTTTGATGAGTTAAAATCCCTAACTTTGCAAAAGATCATTAAATGCAGTAAAAATTGCAGAAATAATGATGATTACATACTTAAATTTTCTAATTATTTTAATTATTAAATTTTTTAATCTTATAATTTTTTTAAATGCACAAAGCAGGATTTGTAAATATCGTTGGAAAGCCCAATGCCGGAAAATCTACCCTCCTGAATCAGTTGATGGGAGAGAAGCTGGCTATCGTAACGCAAAAGGCTCAGACAACACGACATAGAATTTTTGGAATTTATAATGAAGAAGACTTACAGATTGTATTTTCAGATACTCCCGGAGTTCTTGACCCGAAATACGGTTTGCAGGAAAAAATGATGGATTTTGTAAAAGATTCTTTGCAGGATGCAGACGTTTTTCTTTTCATTGTAGATGTTACTGATAAAGCACAGCCGTCAGAATTTTTAATTGATAAACTCAATAAAATTCCGGTTCCGGTTTTATTATTATTGAACAAGGTAGACCAGACCAATCAGGAAGGTCTTGAAAAACTGGTTTCAGAATGGCACGAAAGAATTCCTAAGGCAGAAATTCTTCCTATTTCGGCTTTAAATGCTTTTAATACGGAAATTATTTTACCGAAATTAAAATCGATGTTACCTGAAAGTCCAGCGTATTATGATAAAGACATGTACACCGACAAACCGGAACGCTTTTTTGTAAATGAAGCAATCAGAGAAAAAATTCTTTTGAATTATGAAAAAGAAATCCCGTATTCTGTAGAAGTAGTAACCGAAATGTTTAAAGAAAAAGAAGGCATTATTTTCATCGATTCTATTATTTATGTAGAAAGAGATACCCAAAAAGGGATCATTATCGGTCATAAAGGTGAAGCCATCAAAAAGGTAGGAACAGAGGCCAGAATTGATCTGGAGAAGTTTTTCTCTAAAAAAATACACCTCAATCTTTTCGTAAAAGTGAAAAAAGACTGGCGAAAAAATGACCGTGATTTGAAGAATTTTGGTTATAGATAAACTAAAATATCTCTATTCATCGTTATATTAACGATATTTTTGTTATCTTTAGTTTAAATTTTCAATCAATGGGCTATATAAACACAAAGACGAATCCTGTAATTTTTGATATTGTACTTTTTATTGTAAGATTATTTATAGGATTTGCGATGATCTCGCATGGCTTTCCTAAACTTCAGGATTTAATTAACGGGGTAGATAAACCTTTTTACGATTTCATAGGTTTAGGCCCGAAAATCTCTTTGATTTTAACCGTTTTTGCTGAGTTTGTATGTTCAATTTTTATTATTCTGGGGCTGTTTACAAGAATTGCAGCAGGATTTTTAATCTTTACAATGGCAATTGCTGCATTTGTAGTTCATGGTGCAGATCCTTTTGATAAAAGAGAATTAAGCTTATTGTACCTTTCAATTTATATGATCATTATAACATTTGGAGCCGGAAGATTTTCAATCGACGGAATGATCGAAAAGCGAAGAAGAGCTTCAGATTGGTAATAATCGCTACTCATAAAATAAAAATCCCGAAACAAACAGTTCCGGGATTTTTTTATATAATTTATAATTAAGCATAAAATTGTCGATTGAAGAAAGAATCTCAAATCTCAAACTTCAAATCTCAAATTAAAATTGTTACGCCAATTTCTGAGAATCTGCAACAAACTGAGCCAAACCGCTGTCTGTTAAAGGATGCTTCAATAAGCTCAAGATTGGAGGAAGCGGTGAAGTGATAACATCTGCACCGATTTTAGCACAATCAATAATGTGCATCGAGTGACGGATAGAAGCTGCTAAAATTTCAGTTTCATACATATAGTTATCAAAAATTAATCTGATCTCCTGAATTAAATTTAAACCGTCTGTTGTAATATCATCTAATCTTCCCAAGAACGGAGAAACATAAGTTGCACCTGCTTTTGCAGCCAAAAGAGCTTGTCCGGGAGAGAAAATCAAAGTACAGTTGGTTTTGATTCCTTTGTCTGAAAAATATTTTAAAGCTTTGATCCCATCTTTAATCATTGGAATTTTCACCACAATATTCGGATGAATTGCAGCCAGCTCGTCACCTTCTTTGATCATTTCTTCATATGTTGTAGAAAGTACTTCAGCAGAAATATCTCCGTCTACAATTTCGCAAATTGCTTTGTAATGATTTTTGATTGCTTCAGCTCCCTGAATTCCCTCTTTAGCCATCAAAGACGGGTTGGTTGTAACACCATCCAGAATTCCAAGATCTTTAGCTTCTTTAATTTGCTCTAAATTAGCAGTGTCAATAAAAAATTTCATTTTGTTTAAATTGATTTATTTCCGCAAAGATAAACATTCCATTTTGAATTATCTAGTTACGGGGTTCGAGGTTCGAGAGTTGATTATTGTACTTGTTTTAACACGAATCCCACAACTCGAATCAAAAGTATAACTTTGAAATATGAAAAACCAATTCACCACAAAACTCGACATCATAGGAATCAATCCCTTCGTTTTTATTCCTGATGAAATTTTAAATGAAATATTTAAAGCTTCAGGAAAAAATAAAAGCCCGATTCCTGTAAAAGGAACTGTGAATGGTAAAGAATTCCGACAAAATCTGATGAAATATTCAGGAGAATGGCGACTGTACATCAATTTAACTATGCTAAAAGATTCGCCGAAAAGAATTGGTGAAATGCTTGAAATATTTGTAGAATTTGATGATTCGGACCGTACAATTTCAATTCATCCCGATTTAGAAAAAGCGATCAAAGAAAATCCTGTCGCATTAGAAAACTTCGAAAAGCTTATTCCTTCAAGAAAACTGGAGCTGATAAAATACATCAATAATTTAAAAACCGAAGCAAGCATCCAAAGAAATATCGAAAAAATAATGAAGCATTTAACCGGAGAAACAGACTTTTTTGGAAAATACATCAAATAAAAAAACCGAAGAATTATTTCCTTCGGTTTTTACTATAATTAAGAATTTAAAGCTTGGCTCAATTTTACAGCTTCTTGATTTGTAGGGTCATACTGTATTGATTTTGCTATAAACTCTTTAGCTTTGGTCGGATTGTCTTTTTGCTCGTTAAATGCGATGTAATAATACGCATATGCGAGATTTTTTTTGCTTGCTTCAATTTCTTCCGGTTTTACGGTAGCAATATATTTTTCATAAGCAAGTTTGGCATTTATATCATCTTTAGCTGATTGGTAAGAATAAGCCTGGCTGTAATATGACGGAGCCCAGTCTGGTAACAGCACAGAGATTTTTTTCCATGTTGCGACTGCATTTTGCCAGTCTGTAGCATCCTGATAAGCTGTCGCCAGTTTGGCAAGAGATTCTGCGTCTTTAGGATTGGCTTCAACCTGTTTTTTTAAACCTTCAATTACGGGATTTGTCTGTGCCTGAGTTGTAGAAGCAACAACTTTTACACTGTCAGTTTTAGGTGAAGTCTGTGCAAAAAAAGCACCTGTACTTCCTATCATCATTAGTCCTATAAATAATTGTTTACTATTAATTTTAAGCGTTTTCATATTTTCTTACATTTTTAAAATTGTAATTACTAAAAATCAAGAACAGTTCCATTAAAGAGAAAGTTTTAGAACTCTTAAGTTTTTTTGGAAGGTATTAACAGTTATCAAACTTTTTTTAGCGTATTTTTTGATTCTTATCTGGTTTGAGTTTATCTTTGTTTCTTTACAAACCTATTATCTTTCATCTTATGAATGTATTATTAGCATCAACTTCCACACTTTTTGGTGGCGAATATCTCGACTATTTAAAAGAAGAACTTATTGATTTATATAAAGGAATTGATGAAATCATCTTCATTCCATTTGCAAGACCCGGCGGAATTTCACATGACGATTATACTGCAAAAGCGCAATCTTTTTTTGAAACCATTAATATCAAAGTAAAAGGTCTGCACGAATTTGATAACAAAACGGAAGCTTTAAACTCCGCAAAAGGATATTTTACAGGCGGCGGGAACACATTTTTACTGGTAAAAACTTTGCATGAAGAAAACCTGATGCCTGTTTTGAAACAAAATATAGAAAACGGAAAACCTTATTTAGGTTGCAGCGCAGGAAGCAATATTGGCGGACAAAACATGAAAACCACGAATGATATGCCGATTGTTTATCCTCCAAGCTTTGATTGTATGGGATTGGTTCCGTTCAATATCAATCCGCATTACTTAGATCCGAATCCTGATTTAAAACACAACGGCGAAACCAGAGAAACCAGAATTAAAGAATTTTTAACGCAAAATGACATCAAAGTTGTAGGACTTCGTGAAGGAAACTGGATCAGAAGAATTGGCAATAAAATTACCGTTGAAGGAAATGAATTGACGAGAATTTTTGAAAAAGGAAAAGAGCCTTACGAAATTGAAGCCGGAAGTGAAC
>NZ_JBFRGA010000084.1:0-22007 GCF_052115105.1 Chryseobacterium sp. 2TAF14 | reverse complement strand
GAACCGTATCTTCTCCTTTCACAGAAACTTTCGCAGCCAAAGGAAAAGTTACACCGTAATTTTTCTGGCAAAATGCACCGATTTCAACATTCGTTCCCGGTTCTTGTCCACCAAAATTATTTGCAGGAAAACCTACAACAACCAATTTATCAGCATATTCTTTAGAAAGTTTTTCAAGATCTGCATACTGAGGAGTAAAACCGCATTCTGAAGCAGTGTTCACGATAAGAATTTTCTTTCCTTTAAAATCTGAAAAATTGATTGTTTTGCCTTCTTCAAGCGCATCTACTTTGTAGTCGTATATTGTTTGTGACATAGCCTGTTTGGTTTTTACTTTAGAAACTTCGCTTTTTTTCTGTGCGCAACTGTTAGAAAACGCCATAAAAGAAATAAGCACTATAAAAATCTTCTTCATTTTGAGATCTATTTTTTAAAATTTAAAACTATTTGCAGGAAATACTTTGTTGATCTCCACTTTGTTGAGGAGCATCACATAATCGCCATCTTTTTTGGCGCTTGCCGATTCAAACCTGAATGGCATCATCAAATTTCCTACCTTTTTGTAATCTGAATACGTTAAAGTTTCATCTTTTTTTATTTCTTTTAAAAGCATGAAAGATTTGGTATCAAAATAATAGTAGTTTTTATTCACATTTTTGGTGAGCTCTACTTTATGACAATAGATGTTTCCTACTTTTTCCTTGCCTAAATATTTTGCTTCAAAACCTTTATTTTCCCAGTCGATAAAATCATTATCAAAACTTTCCGGAATATATTCTTTATACTCCTGAATTTTGTTGGTTGCATAATTCATCGCATACCCTTTATTACCGTCATATCCTTCAATGGCTGTATCTTTTCCGCCAATTGTAATCACGGTTTTGGTTAAATTTGGTCTTTGCTGATATATTTTGATAGGATATTCGTCTTTAATTCCTAAAATTACTTTTCCCTGAAGCAATACAGAATTTAAAAGTTTCCAATTGGTTAATCCGCCGGATAATTCTATGTTCTTATCAATTATTTCTTTAGCAGTCTGAGCAAAAGACAATTGTGAAATGATCAGAACGAAAACGATGAATAATTTCTTCATTAAATCTATTTATAAAATCAAATATAAGTTTTTTTAATTTGAAAATTTGTCAATTAGATAATTTGAAAATTAATATTATCTATAGATTTTCAAATTGAATCATTTTCAAATTTTCAAATTAACTTCCTTGCTTTTTCTAAATCTTCCGGCGTATCGATACCTACGCCGATGAAATTGGTTTCTATTAATTTAATTTTCATACCATATTCCAGATAACGGATGCATTCTATTTTTTCTGAAATTTCCAAAGGTTTCATTTCCAGTTTTGAAAACTGAAGCAAAGCATGCTTTCTGAAAGCATACACTCCAATGTGTTTAAAATAATCAACATCAAAAGATATTTCCCTATGAAAAGGGATCACAGAACGACTAAAATACAATGCAAAACCATTGTTATCGGTAATTACTTTTACGTTATTCGGGTTTTCTATTTCCTCTTTTTCGTGAAGTTTTATTTTTAAAGAAGCTAAAGAAATTTCCTGATTTTCATCTTCTTTAAAAACTTCGATTAATTGCTGTAAAGGTTCTAATTTTAAGAACGGTTCGTCACCCTGAACATTGATGACAATATCACAATCAATATTCTGAACGGCTTCTGCGATCCGGTCGCTTCCCGTTTCGTGTTGTCCGGTCATTACCGCTTTTCCGCCGTTATTTTGAATTTCATTAAAAATAATTTCAGAATCTGTTGCTACAAAAACTTCATCAAAAAGTCCGGTTTCCACAACGTTTTGATAGGTTGTTGTGATCACTGTTTTTTCGCCCAAAATCTGCATCAGTTTTGCAGGAAAACGGCTTGCTTCGTAACGTGCAGGAATAACTGCGATGATTTTCATTGTATTAAAATATAAATTAATTTTAATTTTTAGCTTAAATAATTAACTAAAAAAATAATTCCGTAAATCCACGAGATGTACAGAAACGAATAAAAAAATCCGAATGCAAAGCTTTTCAACAAATCGCCTTTACATTTTCTCGAATTTTTGAATACCAATCGTAAAGCTCGGAAAAAAATCCAATATAACATCGCCGCAAAAAATAAAATTGCCGCCCAAAAGAAGAATCCTAAAAAATACAAGAGAAAAGCAAAAACAATGGTAATGATAAACCATAAAATTACAGAAAGTATAGCACCTCCGATACCATCTCCCGCATCAGGCGGATCAAATCCTGAAACATCCGGTAAAGAAACATTATCCGAATATTTTCTGATTCTTTCTCTGTGCAGAATGTGCCCTACATTATCTTTGAGCTTCCATCCAAAATAAAGTCCTGAACTGATAAAAATAAAAAATACTCCTGCTAAAATAGACAGAGAAACAACAGAATTCTGAAACAGCGTTCTGTGAGAATTTGTTCCGGAAAGCCAAACGCTTACAATCACCGAAATGATAACCGCTAAGTTGTATAGCTCAACCATTTTGTTTCTAAGAAATATCTTTTCGGAAGTTTCATTTTTGTGAATGGTACTTTTTATTTAAAACGTTTCGACTCCGCTCGGCATGACTATTCTAATAATATCTGTTGATTGTAACAGCTTTAACGATGTCATGCTGAGCGAAGTCGAAGCATTTTTATTTATTTTAAAAATTATTTTAAAGCATTTAAAGCATTTTCAAGTTTCGGCATCATTACCTCAATTTCTTCGATTGCCAAACCTCCTACAGAAGATCTGAACCAAGGCTCAGTTTTTTCTTCCCCGAAAGCTGAGAAAGGTACTAATGCAACTCCCGCTTCATTAATTAAATAGAAAACCAGATCTGAAGAGTTTTCAATAACCGTTCCGTCAGGTTTTGTTTTTCCGATATAATCTAATTTAATGGTAAGATATAAAGCTCCCATCGGCTCGATGCTTTCCACATTCAAACCTTTGTTTTTTAAATCCTGTATTCCGTTGTGAAGAACTTTTAAGCTTGCTTCTAGTTTTCCTTTAAAATCAGCAATAAAAGTATTTACATTTTCTGTATTCTGAAAATATTTTGCAGTTGCTTCCTGTTCCGGTTTTGGCGCCCAAGCTCCAACGTGAGTCAGCAAAGCTTTCATTTTATCAATAATATGAGCAGGGCCGAATCCCCATCCTACTCTCACTCCTGTTGCGGCAAGACATTTAGAAATCCCTTCAATATAAATGGTAAATTCTCTCATTTCAGGGAAAAGAGAAACCGGATCAACGTGTTTTGCACCAAACGTAAGATTAGAATAAATCTGATCGTACATTAAGTATAAAGGTTTTTCATCCGCTCCTCTTTTTGCATTTTCTTCCAGAATCATTTCACAGATTTCTCTTAACTGAGCTTCTGTAAACATAGTTCCTGTAGGATTTAACGGTGAACAAAGCGCTAAAAGTACAGCTCCGTCTAAATGAGGTTTCAGCTCTGCAGCAGTTGGTAAGAAATTGTTTTCGGGAGTGGTTTTTACTTCAACAGCATTTGCAGAAGTAAGATAAGCGTAATGATTGTTATTCCACGAAGGGATAGGATAAATAACCTTGTCTCCTTCATCAACAATTGTTTTATATACTGCATAAATCAAAGGTCTTGAACCTGCCGTAACCAGAATATCATTTGCTGAATAATCTAAATTCCATCTTGTTTTCAGGTCTTTGGAAACTTCATTTCTTAATGACAATAATCCGTTTGCAGGCGGATAATTGGTTAAATTATTCTGATACGCTTTCTGAATTTCTTCTTTTAATTCTGCAGGAATCGGGTAAAGATTAGAGTTCAAATCACCAATCGTAAGATTAGCAATTTCTGCACCTTTTGCCTTTAAATCATTTACTTCATTACCAATTTTTACAATTTCAGAACCAATAAGGTTTGCTGCTAATTTTGAAACTTTCACTTTTTATATATTAGATGTTAAATGTTATAAGTTATTAATTATGAATTATGAGTTTTTATTTTTTGTAGTTATAATAATGCTTCTAAGAATTTTCAAAATTTCAATTGCCGGATTTGATAATTTATCAAATTCTTCTTTTGAAATATATTTTGTTGCAAATAATAATTCTATCCAATAAATCGTTTCATCACATTCTTTTTGTGAAATAGATAATTTATGAATAAAATCTTGCCTGCTTTGAGCATTTAAAGCTTCACGTACATTTGCGCCTATCGAAGTTCCGGAACGCAAAAGCTGTTTAGATAAAACAAATTCTTTTTTCTCAGTGATAAAACTTTTATAAAAATTAACAATAAGTATAGCGAAGTCAAAACTTTTTTTACCAATAATGCTTTCACTCATAATTTATAATTCAAAACTTATAACTAATTATTTAATTTAACTGAAGATCTTTTCTTACCTGCTCAATTTTTGCTTCCAAAGCTTTTAATTTTTCTTTAAAATCTGCTTTTGATTCTAATGAATCTTTTACAGAAACGTAGAATTTTATTTTCGGCTCGGTTCCTGAAGGTCTGATACAAACTTTTGTATCATCCTGAGTATAATAAATTAAAACATTAGATTTTGGAATGTCATCCATTACATGTTTTTCATTTTCAGAAACTACAAAATTGGTTTGTTCTTTAAAATCTTTTATTTCTTCAACCAACGAACCAGCCAATTGTTTTGGTGGATTTTCACGGAAATTTTTCATCATATTCTGAATTTCTTCAGCTCCGTCTCTTCCTTTTTTCACGATGTTGATTAAACCTTCGTAATACATTCCGGTTTCCTGATAAATTTCGATCAGGTATTCATACATCGTTTTTCCGTTGGCTTTACACCAGGCTGCAATTTCGCAAGCTAAAATGATACTTCCGCAAGAATCTTTGTCACGAACGAAATCTCCGGTCATAAAACCGAAACTTTCTTCACCACCACAAACGAATTTTTCTTCACCTTCAAAATCGCGGATCATTTTTCCGATCCATTTGAAACCCGTTAAACCAACTTTGCAGTCAACTTCGAATTTCTCGGCGATATCAAAGAAAATATCTGACGTTACAATCGTAGAACCAATAAATTCTTTACCTGTAATTCTACCCTGTTTTTTCCATTGATCTAAAATATAATACGTTAAAATTGTATTACACTGATTTCCGTTTAACAGCTGAATTTCGCCTTCCAAATTTCTTACAGCAATTCCTAATCTGTCTCCATCAGGATCGGTTCCGATCACGATATCTGCATTGGTGATTTTAGCTAAATCCATCGCCATTTCCAAAGCTGCAGGTTCTTCCGGATTAGGAGAATCTACTGTCGGGAAATTTCCGCTTGGAATCATCTGTTCTTTTACCAGATCAATTTTTTTGAAACCTGCTTTCTCCAAAGCTTTTGGCACTGTTGCATACGTTGTTCCATGAATGGACGTGAAAACGATGTTTAAATTTTCTTTACCTACATTTTGATACGAAGAATTTTCAATACAGGCATCAATGTATACATCATCCTGCTCTTCTCCGATCCATTCGATCAGATCATCATTTCCTTCAAATTTTATTTCGTCAAATTTTACAGAATATACTTCATTGATAATCGCTTCATCATGCGGCGGAACGATTTGCGCTCCGTCATTCCAATACACTTTGTAACCGTTGTATTCCGGCGGATTATGTGACGCAGTCAAAACAATTCCTCCGTTACATTTTTTATCACGAACCGTAAAAGACAGTTCCGGAGTTGGTCTATGATTTTTGAACAAAAGAACTTTAATTCCGTTTGCTGTCAAAACATCTGCCACCAGTTTTCCAAATTCTTTTGAGTTATTTCTTACATCATAAGCAACTGCAACACTAATTTGTTCACCTTGAAACTGCTGCAACATATAATTTGCAAGTCCCTGTGTAGCTTGACCTAAAGTGTATTTATTTAAACGATTGGTTCCAACACCCATAATTCCTCTCATGCCTCCAGTTCCGAACTCTAATTCTCTGTAAAAAGAGTCTTCCAAATCGGGGGAATTGCCTTCAATTAACAATTGAACAGCATCTCTTGTTTCCTGGTCAAATGATTCATGCAACCAAAGTTTTGCTTTCTCTAATGTTGTCATATGTATATTTTGTTCGTTTATTTATATAGTTTGATTTCTAAATTAGGTAATTTTTCTTTTAATAAATCTAATTTTAATTGCAAATCATTTAATTCAAAAATAAAATTTCCAAAAATTTCCTTACTCATTTCAAAACTTATTGTTGTAGATTCTTCAGAAATATCAGATTCTGAAAAATCTCTCAAAACTGTATGTCCTTTTTCGAAAATAAAGTAAGCTTTTTGCTTATCAAAAATCGTTATTAATTCACATTTTTCTGAGACAGCATTAATTGTAGCCATACCAACTCGACAGAATTCATGTCCGACTTCCAAATGTTTTTTTTCGTTGCTACAAGCTCCGATTTTTGTCATGATACATTCGGCTTTGGTTAAATCCCAAGATTTTTCCAAAGACATCCCGGCATTGTATTCTACCTTTAAATATTTTTCATTAGCACTGATAACAATTTCACTGCAAATTCCATCAAAATATTCATCGATTGCATGACATAGAGCTCCAAATACTAAAGAATTTAAATTATTTTCTGTAAAACAATCTTCAAAATATAATTGAGGACGAAGTCTTACATGCTCAACTCCATCAAGACTTTGAATGTTACTCTCTATATATTTTTTTTCCTCCATTTATGTATTACTGCAATTTTTTATTCTCAACTCTCGTCGTATTTTCAACTTTAAAAGCTCTGATCGGGTCATTATAATACACAAATTTTGCTGTATTTTTTACACTTCCTTTCAGCGTATCTTTTACGTTGACCTCTGCATAATTTCCGTTTTGAGAATCTACATTCAGATTGACAATTTTCCAGTACGGAGCAATCAAACTTGCGGTATCTGAGATCTTTATCACCGCATCTTTTGTTTCACCTAAAAAATTGGCACGGCTGCGGTTTTGCATATCAATTTCCGCTCTTCTTGTGTTTAAAGAACCCATAAAAGTAGCATAATTCTTTAAATTTAATCTGAAATTATCCGTTTTAATTTCGCTTGAGATATTCATTTCCACAGAATCTGAAATTGAAACTTTCTCCAGATTATATTTAGAGTAAATCGTGATATTATAAAAATCTACTCCTTTTGTTTTTCTGTTTTCTTTGATCGAAAGCGTTTTATCGTCAACATCGATATCCAGATTTCCGGCTATATTCGGATAGGTCTCTACTTCTACAAAATTTTTAGGTCCTCTTGCATAAAATACGCGAAACTTGCCGTCAAGATCAAGGTTAACAAATTCTTCAACGTCAATTTCTTTTTTCTCTAAATTTCCTTTGGGAGAAATTTTACCACAGGAAATTATGATCAACGGAAATGCAAAAAGACATACAATTTTTCTCATAGAATTTAAATCAAAATAACTCATTAATTGTAAAAAATATTAATGGTAAACTCACTAAAAGATCTAAACATACCAATAATATTGACAGTTTATAATTATTGCTTAATAATTCTTTCTTTTCAAAAATAAAATTGAAAATCATTAAAGCAATCAGAGAAAACAACCAAAGCTTTTCTATTTCTACAGCTTTCGGAAAAGATTCTCTTATTTTAAAAGTTTTAAAAACTCTGTAGTTTACATAAAATGAATACATCAGATTACATAAAATTAAGCCCGTTTTTAAAAACTTACGTTTCATTTTTAGATAAAACTTAGATCACTTCGTCGATATTATAATTCTTATGCTCCCTGTTTGTTCTGATAATCATTTCGCCTAAAAATCCTGCTATAAATAGCAAAGTTCCCATCAACATCATCGTTAAAGCAATAAAAAACCAAGGATTATTGGTAATCAAATGCCCGTAAATTCCTCTTGCTACATCAATCAGTTTTGAAACTCCCAACCAAAGTGCCGAAAGAAAACCAATGATAAACATTAAAGTTCCTACCGCACCGAAAAAATGCATCGGTCTTCCGCCAAAACGACTTACAAACCAAAGGGTTACCAAATCTAAAAATCCACGAACGAATCTTTCTGTTCCGAATTTCGAGGTTCCGTAAGGTCTTGCCTGATGTGGAACTTCTTTTTCCGTAATTCTTCTGAAACCTGCATTGGCAGCCAAAACCGGAATGTAACGGTGCATATCTCCGTAAACATCAATCGATTTTACAACCTGTTTTTTATAAGCTTTCAGACCACAGTTAAAATCATGCAGATAAACGCCGGAAACTTTTCTTGCTGCTGCATTAAAAAGTTTTGAAGGGATATTTTTTGTCATTACGTTATCAAAACGCTTTTTCTTCCATCCGGAAACGATATCGTAATTGTCTTCGATCACCATTCTGTAGAGCTCGGGAATTTCTTCCGGGAAGTCTTGCAAATCTGCGTCCATTGTGATAATGACATCTCCGTTTGTTCTTTCAAAAGCTGCATGAAGCGCCTGAGATTTTCCGTAATTTTTTGAAAATTTTATTCCGTGGATTTGCGGATGCTGAATTTTTAAATTTTCAATAATGCTCCACGACAAATCTGTACTTCCGTCATCGATAAACCAGACTTCGTAAGATAAGCTGCTGGTTTTGCAAACGTTGTCGATTCTTGTAAACAACTCTTCGAGAGATTCTTCTTCGTTGAGTAACGGAATTACTATAGATAAATTCATTTAATTTTAATAAAAATTATTCTTGATTAATTGCTTCCTGATGGTTTGTTTTCTTTCTGAAAAACGCCCCGAAAAAGACAGACAAAATTACGTAAAATATAAGAATTGCAGCAAAATATCCTGAAAAATGACTTGCTGTAAGCATATCTTTATTTTTTATAGTCGCAGGATCAAACCTTTGAAGACCTTCCTTGTATTTTTGCTCCAGCTCATCAATGTCTTTTTGGTGTTTTAAAATCTTTTTTGCAGACTGATATTCTTTATCCAGTTCAGATTTCTGACGCTGCACATATTGATAATTCAAGAGTTTTTTAGCATCCGTATCGATAAAATTTAAGAAAGAAAAGATACTTACAATAGATAAAATTCCGCCTGTAAACATCGGAACGAAAGCTCTTTTGAAAGCTTCCTTAAAATTCATTTCATGCTTATTCCAATAAGATTTTACAGACCAAAAAGCAAATAAAACATATACAATCGGCAAAACAAAAGCGTTGACTTTCAATGTTGTATCAAAATATTCGATCCCCGAAAAAAATGTGTAGACTACAAAAAAGATCGCCATTGTGATGGCATACAATAAAATTCCTAAGGTAAGTGGACTTTTCGTCATAGTTTCAATTTTTAGAAAAATTTCTCAAAAAATATCGGTCTAAATTTCAGCGTTTTAGCTTTAATAAAGGGATTTTTAGAGATTTTTTCTGTAATAATATTTTTAATTTTAAAATAAGTTCCTATCTTTGCAACGGCAAGTCCTAAACAACCAGCTCCTGAGAATCCTCCAGGGTGGGAACGCAGCAAAGGTAATCGGTTGTAGCGGTGTGATTTAGGTAGCTTGCCATTTTTTATTTATTTAAGTTAAGAGATTAAGCAGATTTTATAAATTACTTAATCTCTTAATTTTTTTGTTATATCTCGAAGCTTTCTCCTAATTTTGGTAAGATCAATTCTACATTTTTATCAGCAAAATGTTTTGCTGCACTTTCATGATTAATTTCTATCGCAGGAAAAGTATCAAAATGACATCCGATTACTTTTGGAGTTTTCAGTAATTCTGACGCAGCAAAAGCTGCTTTTCTTGCACACATCGTGTAATGACCGCCAATTGGAAGGATCGATAAATCTAAATTTCCGAATAATTTCGGGAAAAGCTCCATATCTGCCATTACTCCTGTATCTCCCGCTAAATACACGTTTTTACCTTCAGGAAGTCTGAAAATATATCCTGCAGGAACTCCGCCATAGCTTCCGTCAGGGAAAGAGCTTGTATGATGAGCCGGAACCATAGAAATTTTCAGATCTTCGATTTTTGCTGATCCTCCTAAGTTTACATCATCTTTATTTTGAGCATTTTTAAAATAAGATTTTTAATTTTTATTTTGTTAAATATTTAAACACAAATGACACGAATTTTTTCACAAATTACGCTAATTAACATTCGTGATATTTGTGAAGAAATTAGTGTCATTTGTGTTTATTTAGATGGAAATTTATCTTCAATCAATCTCAGATTAATTCCGTGTTCCAAATAAGCTTTACAGCCATCTAAAACAGTGGTAAAACCGCCCGTATTGTCATTAATTACAGATAAAAGTTTTTCATCGGTTTCAGAATATCCGTAGCTTTTAATGATAACCAAAGTTCCTTTTTCCATTTCTTTAAACTCGTAATCTACATTATTGGAAAATAATCCCCACATTGTTTTTATAAGCTGATTCGGAATGATTTCGAGAACTTTCACTTCAGATTTTGCACCGTACATTTCCCATTCCCAGGTAATGGTTTTCCCTTCCTCAAGTTTTCCGGTCGATTTTGTAAACCAGAAATTGGTTGTGATTTCCGGATTAATAAATGCTTCAAAAACCTCATTAACCGGTTTTCGGATAAGCATCTGAGCCTGCACAAATATTTTAGATTCCATAACAGAAAGTTTTAGCTAAAATAATTAAGACCTACAGCCATTAAAAGAGCTATCATCAACGTCATTATTCCAACTTGTTTTAAAAAAGGGTCAAGCTGTTTCGGTTCTTTTACGGCCATGATCTGTCTTCTGATTTTCATTAACGGAAGAAATAAAATCATGACGATAAAAACGTAATATTTCTGCGACTGAATGAATCCGTTAATTCCCAAGAAGATCAAAATTAAAATTAAAGGAAGCTGTAAAAGAATAACTTCATAAATCATTGCATTTCTGAAACCGATCCTTAAAGCAAAACTGTTTTTCCCTGACAATCTGTCGCTTTCAATATCACGCATATTGTTAAGGTTTAAAACCGCCATACTCATCATTCCAATCGCAGTTCCCGGCAAAAGAATGTCCCAGGAAAAGGTTTTGGTAAACAGAAAATAACTTCCGCCAACCGAAACCAGACCGAAGAATATAAAGACGAAAATATCGCCCAATCCCATATATCCGTAAGGTTTTTTACCAACAGTATAGCCAATTGCCGCCAAAATACTTGCTAATCCCAATCCTATGAAAATATAAAATTCATTCATAAAATCAGGGATAAAAGCAATGTATAAAAGAGCAACCGTTGCTACAAAAGATAAAACAGAAAATAAAATCACTGCATTTTTCATTTGTTTTGCCGTAATTTTCCCGGAAGCAACCGCTCTTGCTTCTGCTTCGCCGATTCTTTTCGCGTCGGTTCCTTTTACGCCGTCTCCGTAATCATTGGCATAGTTTGATAAAACCTGGTACAGCAACGTCACCAAAAGCGCCAACGCAAAAATTTTCCAGTCCCAAAATCCTCCTTCTTCTCTGAGTCTCCATTTTGCGATGAAAGAACCCATAATAATTCCGCTTAATGATAGCGGTAACGTTCTCAACCTTGCGGCTTTTATCCAATCGGTCATAAATTATAATTGATAAGAGATAATTGATTAATGATATATCGATTATCATTAATTATTTATCATTTATTGTTTGATATTTCTATTTTATAAATAATATAATTCAAAAGTTTTTTAAGCTTTACAAAATTTAAAGCAACTATTTTAAAGCGTCCTGCAGAGGTATAAAAAGTAATACTTCCCAAGTTTGTTTTTCTTTGCCAAAAATACTGAGAAATTTTCACAGTTTGAAGCTTTTCTACCTCAAAAGTTCGGTTATCGATGTCCCAAATTCCTGATTTTAATCTGATAAATCTTTTGTTGTAAAATAATCTTAAGTTTCTGAAAGAAATCAGAATGAAAATTTCTGCTAAAGCAATGTAAAAAACCGCTAAAAACCAGTAATCGATGAGTATTTTTTTCTCAATAAACCAAACAAGAATCAGGGGTAAAATAATCCACTGAAAACTATTCAAAATAATCAATCTGAAATTTGGTTTCARCTCATTTTCAAAAACAGGATTTTCTTTCCAGATCGTTGATATCAGTTTTGCTTTTTCATTATTATTGATTCCCGGAACAGCTGCAACATTTTTTTCTTCTTCTTCATTTTTTCCGATCTGGAGAAATTTCACGTAAGAAATTTTCATTTTCTTCTGGATCCAGTTTTGGGTTTCGGTGATGACCTGAACTTTCATATTTTAAAATACTGAGTGTTGAAATTTTAATTGAACGAATGTTTTTAACCTCCTGATTATCTGAAAATTCTATGTTTTCTATTAAACTACTTTCGAGATTGCTTTCTGCTAAAAGATATTTCTTTAAATCTATTGCATTCTGCTGAGTTAATGCAGAAATTTTCACTTCTTTTTCAGAACTTCCGGGAATGTCGATTTCGAGTTTATAGATATTAAAAAACCGATGAACAAAAGGCTGCGAAATATTTACTTCTTGAATATTTTCTTTTTTAATTTTGGTGACCGATGTATTGATAATCCCTTCATGGATGACAAACTCTTCGTTTTCTTCATCAATATAATATTTGAAGTGATAATATTGTAAAACTGCCGAAACAATGAGGATTAAAAGTACGGCAATGATCGCAAGAACGATAATCCAGGATTCCATTTTATCTTTTCTGACAAAAAAGAGAATGACAAAAACCCATAGATTTTTAATCACCATTCCGATGTTGTACAAAAAAAGCAGAACGATCCCCGTTTTTGACTGTCTTTGAGGCTGAAAAAAAGAATTACGCTTCTCCTCCATCTTCTGTTTTTTCTTTCGAGATCGGAATCCTATTAAACGGAACTATAATTATGCTCCTTTTCAGCCAGCCATATTGATATACCAAGTCTTTTTCGCGAACCGCATATTTTCTGAATTTAAAGCCAATCAATGCATTCAGAAAAAGAAAAACGATCATCAGGAAAATTCCGATAACAATCGCCCAAACCTGAAACAAGCTCAGATTGAAATAAAAGAAATAAAAAGCTACAGCAACCGCAACGATTACAAAAATTGAAAATAAACCCAGATTAAACAAAATAATCTTGAGGTATTTTGGTGAAACGGCAACTAATTTTAAATCATCAAAATCAGGAATTTCAAGATCTAAAATCTGAGGGTTTTGAAAGTTTTGCTCCATGGTATAAAAATCTCTCACAGATGTTGCAGATAAAGCAGATTTTATTATAATTGATCTGCGAAATCTGCTAAATCCGCAAGATTTATTTAAACAAAATAATAGGTAATGAAATCACTCATTACCTATTACTTATTATTTATATTTTAAGAAATCCACTGATCTTTACCAAAATCCGGTTTTCTCTTTTCAAGGAAAGCATTTCTGCCTTCTTTTGCTTCTTCGGTCATGTACGCCAAACGGGTTGCTTCGCCTGCAAAAACCTGCTGTCCAACCATTCCGTCGTCGGTAAGGTTCATCGCAAACTTCAGCATTCTGATGGAAGTCGGAGATTTTGCTAAAATTTCCTGCGCCCATTCGTAAGCAGTATCTTCAAGCTCATCGTGAGGAATTACGGCATTCACCATTCCCATATCGAAAGCTTCCTGCGCCGAATAATTTCTTCCTAAAAAGAAAATCTCACGCGCTTTTTTTTGTCCGACCATTTTTGCTAAATAAGCAGAACCGTAACCGCCGTCAAAGCTTGTTACATCAGCATCAGTTTGCTTAAAAATTGCGTGCTCTTTACTTGCTAAAGTAAGATCACAAACTACGTGAAGCGAGTGACCGCCACCAACTGCCCAACCCGGAACAACAGCAATTACCGCTTTTGGCATAAAACGAATCAGCCTTTGAACTTCAAGAATATTTAAACGATGTCTTCCGTCTTCGCCTACATAACCTTGCTGCCCTCTTGCTTTTTGGTCACCGCCGCTGCAGAAAGCCCAAACTCCGTCTTTAGAACTTGGTCCTTCTCCTGAAAGCAAAACCACGCCAATTGACGGGTCTTCTGAAGCGTCATAAAAAGCATCGTACAATTCTGAAGTTGTTTTCGGTCTGAATGCATTGCGGATTTCAGGTCTGTTGAAGGCAATTCTTGCCACACCGTTGCATTTTTTATAAGTAATATCTTCGTATTCCTTTACGGTTTTCCACTCGATCATTTTGTAAAAATTTTTCCCAAATATACGGAATTAAGGAGAGATTTTTGTGACTTAAATATGAGTAATGGGTAATTGGTAATAAGTAATGGGATTTGAAATTTTTAAGGAAGTAAAATCTGCAGACGTGATTTGTAATTCAAAGTGAAAGGAAGTGGAATGAGTAACCTCAAGTTTTTAAAAAAAATTTATATTTAAATGCTAGAGAAATTTAAATATGTAAATTTGAATAAAGATTTTGATATGAGTACTTCCGAACTACGAATGAAACTTGAACTGATTAATAAAATATCTGTGTTAGATGATGCCAGAATCATCAAAGAGATAAAAAAACTTCTGGATTTTGAATTGGATGAAAAAGTATATGAACTTAATAAAAATCAAAAAGACAGAATTGAAGAAGCTCGTGCTGAATATAGAAATTCCCAGACATTAAATGAGAATGAAGCTAATAACGAAATCAATCAGTGGCTCAACGAAAAATAATTTGGACAAAGAAAGCCAATATTGAACGTAGAGAAATTTTAGAATATTGGATTGATAAAAATAAATCAGCAAGATTCAGTGAAAAATTGAATTTGCTTTTTATTGAATCTTTGAAGCAAATCTGCATTTATCCAAATCTCGGTAGGAAAACTAGTGATGAAAAAACAAGAGTTATCATTGTTAGGAATTATCTGATCTTTTACGAGTTTAATAATAACGAAATTATTGTACAATCAGTCTGGGATGGAAGGCGTGATTCAAAATAAAAGCCGACTCTCACGAATCGGCTTTTTAAATTTTTACAGTTTATCCAAAATCTTTTTCGGAAGAACTTTTGTCAATTGTTTTTTATATTCTGCATCGGCAAAAACCACTTTCCAGTTTTTCTTGTCTTTCGAAACGGCAACCATTTTCATTGGAGCATTAATCACATAAGCGCCATCTTTAGCAATGTATTCTACACTATTTTTACCATATTTTTTGGCAAGCATTTCTGAAATAGATTTTTTCATTTCTTCATTCATCGAGCTTACATCGGCTTTCAGCTTTAAATAGTAACTTGTGATCGAAAAATTTTCTCCGTCTATCAATTCAGGTTTTCCTACCGAAATAAATTTCATGTCTAAAACATCAATTTTCACAAAAGGATTATTGTAGGTCATGTTCAGCATCTGCGTAAACTGATCTTTGTTGACAGCCGTAAAAAATTTCGGGTAGATCGCATCTATAGTCTGATCGAGCTTTTTATATTTTATGGTATTGGCAAAATAAACCATCGATTTTCTGATCGCCTGATCGTCTGTATTTACTTTTTTCTGCGCAAAAGATGTAAGAGAGAAAATTATAAAAAGTGTGGTAATGAATTTTGTTTTCATGTCTAAATTTTAATTGTTTTCAAAACCTGTGAGTTTTGAAGATTTAAAAATACTAAAAAAACCGCCTTAGATAAGACGGTTTTATATATTTTATAAAAATATTCGATTAAGGAACTTTTACCAATTCTACATCGAAGATCAACCATGCATTTGGCGGAATAACTCCTCCTGCTCCTCTTTCTCCGTAGCCCATTGCCGGCGGAATCAGTAAAGTAGCGGTTTCACCTTCTTTTAACAACAAAATTCCTTCATCCCAACCTTTGATTACTCTTCCTGTTCCTACCGGGAATTCAAGAGGCTCATTTCTTTTGAATGAAGAATCAAACTCGGTTCCATTAGTCAATTTACCAGCATAATGCACTTGTACATTATCACCTGCTTTTGGAGCTTTTCCTTCTGTCTTTTTAGTGATTTTATAATAAAGACCAGATTCTGTCACCTGCATTCCTGCCTTTAGTTCTTCAAGAGCTTTTTTCGCTTCAGATTCAGCTTTTTCAGCCATCGCTTTGTTGTTTGCAGCAATTTTACTTTTTCCTTCGTTGAAAGTTTTAGCAGCGTCGTAGTTTTTGTATTCGTCACCTTTGCTGAAAATGCTTACTTTTTCTAAAACAATATCAGTTTTAGGTTTATCCTGAGCTCCTTTTTCAACAGCAGCAATAGAATCGATAACTTCAGTTCCTTTCACTACTGATCCGAAAATAGTGTGTCTTCCGTCTAACCAAGGTGTAGCAACTTCAGTGATAAAGAATTGAGAACCGTTTGTATTGGGACCGGAATTAGCCATCGAAAGAATCCCTTTTCCTGTATGTTTAAGATCGTTTTTCTCGTCTTCAAATTTGTATCCCGGATCTCCCATTCCTGTTCCCTGAGGATCACCTCCCTGAATCATGAAATCTTTTATCACTCTGTGGAAAATCGTTCCATCATAAAAAGGAACTCCTTTTGCTTTCGATTTGTTATCGATTTTACCTTCTGCAAGACCAACAAAGTTAGCCACAGTTACCGGTGATTTTTTGTCTTCAAACTTTACAATCATGTTACCTTTTGTGGTCTGAAGATTAGCATAAAGTCCGTCTTTAAGCCCTTCGTAAGTTTCTTTGTCTACGTTCATCTTTTTATAAATTGGGGTACAGCTTAAAAGCGAAACGCTTGCCGCTGCTAAGATTATATTTTTGTTTAAAAATTTCATTTACAGTGCTTTTAGTTTTATAATTAAAGGAATATCGTTATCAATTTTATTTTCATCTCCGTAAGTTCCGTAAGCGAGTGATGACGGAACGAGAAGGGTTACTTCTTCCCCATTTTGCATATACCGAAGTGCATTTTCTACTGCTTTTAGCTCATCAAAATGCCCAAATCTTGCATTGTTTCTGCTTATAGATTTATCATAAATCTTGGTCTGATCAAAATCATAAAGATCGTAAGAATACGAAATTGTAGATTCATCAGGTCTTTTTTCCCGCTTATCAAAACCGTCAACTGTCGTCCAGTAATTCATCTGTGTGGGAAAGAATTTTATGTTTTGATTTTTTATCCAATCCTGGATCTGCTGCCTTTCAATCGTGTTAAGATTTTTCATGCGGTTTCGGGAAACATCAAGATCATTTTGGTTCAAAACACCGCCAACCGGTGGATGCACCGGATTATTTCTTTTGCAGCCGAATAAGCTCAAAACAGATATGAAGAGTAATTTTTTCATAAAAACTTTTGCGAAAATAAGCATTTCGGGAATGATTAACAAAAGTTGTTGAATTTATTGAAATAAAATTTTTATTTTTTGAATATTAATTGTTTTAATTTAAATTTTTAGTTTTTAACCATTAAGATTTTTTAAATTTAAGATCTCTTAAGCAAAAATCAAAGATTTTATTTAGTACATCTGAAAGCGAAGCTAAACTTAAATAATCTTTACACTTAATAAATCTTAATGGTTAAAAATATTTAAGTTAAAAGATTATTTTTGAAGATTTTAAATCAGCAAGATCTGCGTGACAATTATCATTAAACTGATTCATTTTAAACAAAAAAAGCCGGAAATAACTCCCGACTTTATATTGATTTTAATTTTAAAAATTAAACCGTTTCTAATGCATGATCAACCAAAACTCTCCATCCGAAAGGATCTTCTGAAAGATTGTTTTGCAAATCAACCAAATCATTTTTAAGAATTACGGCATAGCTTTCTTCATCAGAAAGTCTTGGCAATTCAAGCTTTTCACCATTATAGCCTAAAGCCTGGAAAACTGTTGTAACAACCGCAGTTCCTACTCCCCAAACTTCTTTCAAAGTTCCTTTTTTCTGAGCCTCTACTACATCTTTTACTTTGATAGGTTCTACTTTTACTTCAAAACCTCTTCTCTTAGCCAATTGAATGAAGCTATCTCTGGTTACACCATCTAAGATTTTCTCTGAAGTCGGCGGAGTATAAATCGTATCGTTGATTCTTACAAAAACATTCATCGTTCCACTCTCTTCAAAATATTCGTGAGTAGCGTCATCAGTCCAGATAATCTGATCATAACCTTCTTCAATCGCCAATTGAGTCGGATAGAAAGAAGCTGCATAATTTCCTGCAGCTTTTGCAGAACCTACTCCACCATTTGCCGCTCTTGAATAATGATCTGAAATTTTCACAGAAACAGGCTCAGTATAATACATTTTTGCCGGTGTTGCTACGATTGCAAACATATATTTATTTGCCACTCTTGCTTTTAAAGCTTCTTCAGTAGCGAAAATCAAAGGTCTGATATACAAAGACATTCCTTCACCTTCCGGAATCCAGTCTCTGTCGATGTCTACTAAAGCTTTTAATCCATCCAAAAACATTTCTTCTGTAACTTCCGGCATTGCCAAACGTTTTGCAGATTTATTGATACGCTCAAAATTCTTTTCAGGCCTGAAAAGGAAAACCTGTCCGTCTTTATCTTTGTAAGCCTTCATGCCTTCAAAGCAAGCTTGCCCGTAATTTACTCCCATCATCGCAGGGGTAAACAATAACGGACCATAAGGAACCAATTTTACCTCGCCCCATTTTCCGTTTTCATACTCGCAGATAATCATATGATCGCTGAAAGTATTACCAAAAGAAAAATTATTGGGATCGAAAGTAGAAATTCTTGAGTTTTCTGTTTTTTGAATTATCATTTTTTAAAATTTTTATGATGTTCTACGTAGTAAAACATTGTTTATCAATGAATTAAACGAAAACTACCATTCTCATCATGGTGCGCTTCAGGAAGCCAATCATGTATTTATCAAAAATGGATTAAATTTAATAAATGATTACGAAATTAACATTTTAGAACTAGGTTTTGGAACAGGTTTGAATGTTTTGGTAACAATTAATGAATATTTAAAAACTGACAAAAATCATGTCATTCATTATTTTACGCTTGAAAAATACCCAATAAATGAATCTGAAATTGAAAATCTGGCATATTTTGAGCTTTTTGATAACACTGAATTAAAGAATATTTATCAAAAAATTCATCATTCTGAATGGGAGAAACCGGTAGAAATTATTCCCGGTTTTCATTTACATAAAATCCAATGCGATTTTTTTGATCTTAAAGACATTGATCTGCCGAAGATTAACCTTGTTTATTACGACTGCTTCGGAGCAAGAGTACAGCCCGACCTTTGGGAAAAACCTTTATTTGAAATGGTTTCAGACAAAATGAATATAAACGGATTATTAACAACCTATTCTTCTAAAGGAAGTGTGAGACGCATTTTACAGGAGCTTAATTTTAAAGTTGAAAAAAAACAAGGCCCTCCCGGAAAAAGAGAAATGATTAATGCGATAAAAGGATGATAATGATTAATTGTTAATTGTTAATTGTTAATTGTTAATTATAAACGTAAATCATTGAGTATGCCTAAAGCTTATAATTTTTCTGATTAAAATTGATAATTCATAATTAATCATTAATAATTGACAATAATTTTTTCCCTATTTTAGCTAAGCAAAATACTATTTATGATTGACAATATTAATGTAAGGGTTTATGCGTGTGTTGTAAAAGACGGGAAAGTTCTTACGCTTTTTGAAGAATATGCGGGACAGCCTTTAATGAAATTTCCCGGCGGCGGATTAGAATATGGAGAAGGCTTGACAGATTGCCTGAAACGTGAGTTTGAAGAGGAACTGAATGTAAATATAGAAATTGTAGAGCATCTTTATACGCAGGAAGATTTTTTGGTTTCGCGCTTCAAAGAAAACGAGCAGCTTCTTACTATATATTATATGGTAAACATAATAAATGAAGAGGATTTTATTATTCTTGATCCCTGCATAGAAAAAATAGACTGGGTTTCTATAAACTCTACCGAGAATCCTTTCAGTCTGCCTGTTGACAAAATAGTTTTCGATAAACTGAAAGAAAAATTCCTGTAAATATTTACAGGAATTTTCTTTTATTTTGATACTCTAAAATCTTGAGCTCCGGGATAAGGCTGCAGATAACCTGAATTCCAGTTGGATTGCAATAACGATTCTAAAAACTCGTCTGTTCTGTTTTTGTGAGGATTATACTGATCTTTCAAATCAATATCTGCCATTTTTCCTTTTACATTCCACCAGAAAGCACTCCATCCACCACGCAATTCTTTAATGATCTCATACACGTTTTTCCCGGTTGCCCTGTTCATTAATTTTGCAAAAACCTGACCTTCCGTTGTCGTAAGATCCCTCAACTGCTTTTCATATTGGTCGGCAARCATATTTTGTCGGTCTTTTACATATTTTCTTTTGGCAGCACTGTCAAGATTATTCATCTCACCCTGAATATCCCTGTATTGCTGCAATGCAGTTAAAAACAAAGGATAAACACGATATAATTTTTTATTTAAAAAGAAGTAATAATTCTTATCGAGTTGATTATTAAATTTAGGTTTATTTAAAAGAACCAGCTCATCCATCACCACGACAGTTTCACCGTTGATTTCGTAGAACTTAGCCTTTTGTCTCGCATCATAATAATATTTGTTGCCAAACTCATCTGTCCTTAGCTCTTCCGGTGGATATTGACTGAGAGGTTTTATTGCTACAGAATCTTTCCCCTGCCCGGAAATACCGATCACAAAAAACAGGAGAAAAAGACAAGCGATTTTATGAAATTTCATTATTTTTACACTTATTATAACAAAATCTGTTAACAAAAATCATTCCCTTTATATGAAATTCGAAAAGAAATCTTTGAAATTTTTAGAGAAATATTTAAACACTTCATCACCAACCGGTTACGAACACGACGGACAAAAAGTCTGGATGGATTACATCACTCCGTATGTAGACAAAGTAGAAGTTGATCATTACGGAACCTGCTACGGAATCATCAATCCCGAAGCAGAATTCAAGGTAGTTATTGAAGCCCATGCTGATGAAATTTCCTGGTACGTTAATTATATTACAGACGACGGATTAATTTATGTAATTAGAAACGGAGGTTCAGACCAAACTATCGCTCCTTCCAAAGTTGTACACATTCACGGTGAAAAAGGAATAGTAAAAGGAGTTTTCGGATGGCCCGCAATTCACACAAGAAGTGCTAATCAGAATGAGCCGACTCCAAAAATTGAAAATATCTTTATCGATTGCGGAGCAACTTCAAAACAGGAAGTTGAAGATCTGGGAATTTTTGTAGGATGCATGATCACTTATCCTGATGAATTTTTCGAAATGAATGACCGTTATTTCGTTTGCAGAGCTTTAGATAACAGAATCGGCGGATTTATGATCGCAGAAGTTGCCAGACTTTTAAACGAAAATAAAAAACAAATCCCTTTCGGTTTATACATCACCAATTCGGTACAGGAAGAAGTTGGTCTTTACGGAGCAGACATGATTGCAGATACCATCAAACCCAACATTGCTATTGTTACAGACGTTACCCACGACACCACAACCCCAATGATTGAAAAGAAAAAAGAAGGCGATCAGAAATGCGGCGACGGTCCGGTTGTATTTTTTGCACCAAGCGTGCATCACACTATAAGAGAGTTGATTATTGACACTGCAAAAACTAAAAAAATTCCTTACCAAAGAGCAGCAGCAAGCCGTGCTACAGGTACAGATACAGATGCTTTCGCTCATTCCAATGGAGGTGTACCAAGTGCTTTGATTTCCTTACCTTTGCGCTACATGCACACCACAGTAGAAATGGTTTCTAAAGAAGACGTTGGAAATGTAATTCAGCTGATTTACGAAACACTTTTGAAGATAAAGCCTGAAATGAAACTGAAATATCATTAAAAGATTCAAGAAACAAGAATCAAGAATCAATTAACTGAAATCCAAAAAAATGATGTATTCTTTTAAAAATAATTTGAAAGATTGAATCTCAAAAATTTGTTTCATAAATCTAATATCTTGAATCTAATATCTAGTATCTAATATAAAAAGTAAAAATGAAAACGAAGCTTATTGCTCCTTCCCTTTAATCTGCAGACGTCGGGAACCTGCAAAGAGACATTGAAATGCTGAACAATTCTCAAGC
>NZ_JBFRGA010000083.1:0-10283 GCF_052115105.1 Chryseobacterium sp. 2TAF14 | reverse complement strand
AATGAAAGATGTGGTGAAGCTAATGTCTGAATCTAAAGATTTGAACAAGTTTTTCATGACTCCTTACATTGATGCAAATAAAAAAACTGAGGTAGCAAACGAAATCTTCAAAAGCTTTTCGCCTGTTACTCAGAATTTGATCAGACTGATCATCAAAAACGGAAGAGAAAGTCAGCTTAAAAATGTAGCACAGCAATTTATCAATAAAGTTGAAGACATCAACGGTATTCAGAGAATTACGCTTACCACTGCAACACAGCTTTCCAACGAAAATATTGAGCAGATTTTAAGGTCTACCAACCTTGTAAACCAAACCAAAACTTTCGACCTTAATGTAAATGTAAAACCTGAAATTTTGGGAGGTTATATTTTAAGAGTGGGAGATCAGCAGGTAGATGCATCTGTAAAATCAAAATTGAATAAGATTAAAAAAGACTTTCAGTTAAATTAAGAAAAACAACCATATAATGGCAGAAATAAATCCGGCAGAAGTATCTGCGATCTTAAAACAGCAATTGGCCAACTTCGATACTCAATCAAACGTTGAGGAAGTAGGTACAGTTTTAACCATCGGTGATGGTATTGCTCGTGTATACGGGTTAGAACACGTACAATACGGTGAGTTGGTGAAATTTTCAAGTGATGTAGAAGGTATCGTACTAAACCTTGAAGAAGACAACGTAGGGGTTGCGCTTTTAGGTGAAAGTAAATCTGTAAAAGAAGGTGATACCGTAAAAAGAACAAACAGAATCTCTTCGATTAAAGTAGGAGAAGGTATGTTAGGTAGAGTAGTTGATACTTTAGGTAACCCAATCGATGGTAAAGGTCCTATTACCGGAGATTTATACGAAATGCCATTAGAAAGAAAAGCTCCGGGTGTTATCTACAGACAGCCTGTAACTGAGCCTTTACAAACAGGTATCGTTGCGATCGACTCTATGATTCCTGTAGGAAGAGGTCAGAGAGAGCTTATCATTGGTGACAGACAGACAGGTAAAACTACTGTTGCTATTGATACGATCATCAACCAAAAAGAATTTTATGATGCTGGTCAGCCAGTATATTGTATATATGTTGCAATCGGGCAAAAAGCTTCTACAGTAGCTCAGATTGTAAAAACTTTATCAGATAAAGGGGCTTTAGCTTATACAGTAATTGTTGCAGCTAATGCTTCAGATCCGGTTCCTATGCAGGTTTATTCTGCAATGGCAGGTGCTTCTATCGGAGAATTCTTCAGAGACACAGGTAGACCGGCTCTGATCATTTATGATGATTTATCTAAACAAGCAGTTGCTTACCGTGAGCTTTCTCTACTATTGAGAAGACCACCGGGACGTGAGGCTTATCCAGGAGACGTTTTCTATCTTCACTCAAGATTATTGGAAAGAGCTGCAAAAGTAATCGCTGATGATACTATTGCAAGCCAGATGAACGATTTACCAGAGTCTTTGAAACCAATCGTAAAAGGTGGCGGTTCTTTAACTGCACTTCCGATTATCGAAACTCAGGCGGGTGACGTTTCTGCATATATCCCAACAAACGTAATCTCTATTACAGACGGACAGATTTTCTTGGAGTCTGACTTATTCAACTCAGGGGTTCGTCCGGCAATCAACGTAGGTATTTCTGTATCTCGTGTTGGAGGTAACGCTCAGATCAAATCAATGAAAAAAGTTTCTGGTACGCTTAAATTAGACCAGGCTCAGTATAAAGAATTGGAAGCGTTTGCTAAATTCGGTTCAGACCTTGATGCTTCTACTTTAGCAGTTATCTCTAAAGGAGAAAGAAACGTAGAATTGTTGAAGCAGCCGGTAAACTCTCCGCTTCCTGTAGACAGCCAGGTTGCTATGATCTTTGCTGGTACAGAAAATTTAATGAGAAACGTTCCTATCAACAAAGTAAAAGAATTCCAGCACGAATATATCGAGTTCCTAAGATCTAAGCATCCTGAAACTATGGCTGCTATTAAATCAGGAAAAATCGATAACGATATTACAGGTGTTCTTAAGCAGGTTGCTACAGATTTAGCTTCAAAATATAACTAAAAATTAGTTGATGGTTTTTGGTTGATAGTTGACAGAATTTTCTAAAACTAGCAACCAACAACCGACAACCAACAACTAACCCAATATGGCAAACTTAAAAGAAATACGAGGAAGAATCAGTTCAATTTCATCTACGATGCAAATTACACGTGCTATGAAAATGGTTTCCGCTGCGAAACTAAAAAAAGCACAAGACGCCATCGTAATGTTGAGGCCTTATTCTGAAAAACTTCAGGAGATCATCCAGAATGTAAATTCTAGTTCAGATCCTGATCAGATTTCTGTTTACGCTCAGAAAAGAGAAGTAAAAAGAATACTTTTCATTGCAGTAACTTCCAACAGAGGTTTGGCAGGTGCTTTCAACTCTTCTGTAATCAAGGAACTTAACCGCCAATTTGAGAATAATTCTCAGTACGAAGTAGAAGTTCTTACCATCGGTAAAAAAGTTTACGATGCGGTAAGAAAAACTCGTAAGGTATTTTCTAACGAAAGCCCGGTGTTCGACAGCCTTAAATTTGAGAAAGTAGCAAATATTTCCGAAAGTGTTATGTCCAGATTTGTTGAAGGTAAATTTGATGAAGTTTATTTAATTTACAATAAATTTATCAATGCGGCAACTCAGGAAGTGATTACAGAACAGCTTCTTCCGATTTCAATGGCTGAAACAGAGAAAGAAGAAGGGCAAACAGAAACTGATTATATCTTTGAACCTAACAGAAATGAGATTTTAGATAACTTAATTCCTAAATCGATTAAAACACAGGTTTTCAAGGCAGTTTTAGACTCTGTAGCTTCAGAGCACGGTGCGAGAATGACGGCAATGCACAAAGCAACCGACAATGCGCAGGCTTTGAAAAACGATCTGGTTATTTTCTACAACAAAGCAAGACAGGCTGCCATTACAAACGAAATCTTAGAAATCGTTTCAGGAGCAGAAGCTTTGAAAAACTCGTAATAAAATACTCAAAAAATATAAAAGCACCGATACCTTTGGTGCTTTTTTTGTTATTATTATTTTGTATATCTTTGCATAAATAATTATAATTTCTAAATGGATTCTGACATAGTCAGGCTTTTGCTAGCCTTGTTTCTTGTATTACTTAATGGCTTTTTCGTAGCCGCAGAATTTTCAATTGTTAAAGTTCGTTATTCTCAGATTCAGCTTAAAGCTGCCGATGGCGATTCTATGGCAAAACAGGCAGAGCATATTATCAAGCATCTTGATGAATATCTTTCCGCAACACAGCTTGGTATTACTTTAGCTTCACTTGCTTTAGGTTGGGTGGGTGAAAGTGCAATGCACCACGTTATTGATGGCTTATTTCATTCTTTGAACATTAATCTTGCTGAATCTACAGTAACCACAATTTCTCTGGTTTTAAGCTTTCTGATTATTACAGTAATGCATATTGTTTTTGGTGAATTAATACCTAAATCGATTGCGATCAGAAAAGCAGAATCTACAACCATGGCAACTGCAGTTCCGTTGAGAGTTTTTTATACTATTTTCAAGCCTTTTATCTGGCTGATGAACTTGATGTCTAACGGATTTTTAAGGTTAATAAAAATTCATCCCGCTTCAGAACAGGAAATACATTCTACAGAAGAGCTTCAGCTTTTGGTAAAACAATCTGCCGACAGCGGAGAAATTGAGGAAGAAAACTATGAGATCATTAAAAATGCATTCGATTTTACCGATCATTCTGCAAAACAAATCATGGTTCCGAGACAAAATATTCTCTCTATTGATTTTAATGAAGATTTAAAAGTAATTATTGATACTATAATAGAAAGCGGATATTCCAGAATTCCGGTTTACGAAAATTCTATTGACAATATTATCGGGGTTTTCTTTACAAAAGAAATCATCAGAGAATATGTAAAAAGAAAAGGAAATCTAAACCATGAAGATTTAAAAGATCTTATGGGTGAAGCTTTCTTTGTAGTGGGAAGTAAGAAAATTTCAGATTTGTTAAAGATTTTCCAGCAGAAAAAACGTCATCTCGCAATCGTTATAGACGAATTTGGCGGAACTGAAGGAATTATTACCTTAGAAGATATTTTAGAAGAATTGGTAGGTGAAATTCAGGATGAAGAAGACGATGAAGAAAAACTGGTCGACAAAATTGCCGAAAATACGTATTGGGTAAAAGCAACACAGCCTTTGGATGAGATCAACGAATCTTTACCGAAAAAGCTGCCTCTTTCCGAAGAAAGCGAATACAATACATTAGCCGGATTTATTTTACATGCTTTAGAAGATATTCCGGAAGAAAACCAGGAGTTTGATCTTGAAAATTATCATTTTAAGATTTTAAAAATGAATAATAAAAGCGTTGAAATGGTTGAGCTGGTTTATACTGAGCCCAATATTGTTGACGATATTTTAGATAAATTAGATGTTTAAATTATAAAATAATGATTTTTTATAACAGCATAAAAGATTATGAAGATCCGAAAAGACAGTACGAAGAAGAAGTTCTGGTTTTGGATGATGTTGATGAAGTATATAAACTGATTCTTCATAACGACGATATTCATACGTTTGATGATGTAATTGAAGCATTAATTCAAATCTGCAAACACGATCCGATACAGGCAGAGCAATGCACAATGTTGGTTCATTTCAAAGGCAAATGCACGGTAAAAACCGGCTCGATGGATATTTTGAAACCCATGCATGAAAAATTAATTGCAAGAAGCTTAACAAGCGAAATCGTATAATACAGACTCCGACATTTATGTCGGAGTTTTTTTTGAATCTAAACTAATCTCTAAATTCTAATTTCTAACATCTCATTTCATCTAAAATACTATCTTTGTAAAAACTCTAAAGAAAAATAAACAGAATGCTTGTAATAGGAATTGCCGGAGGTACAGGATCGGGCAAAACTACCGTTGTTGATAAGATTATTCAGCAGCTTGATATTGAGGGAATGAATATTCTTTCGCAAGATAATTATTATAATGATAATCATAACCTTACGCTAACAGAAAGAGAAGCTTTAAACTACGATCACCCAAAATCCATCGATTTTGATTTGCTGATTAAGCACGTAAAAGCTTTGAAAAACAACGAAACAATCGAGCAGCCTCTTTACAGTTTTGTAACGCACGGAAGAACCGGTGATCACGTAACAGTTGAGCCGAAAAATGTTTTGGTCGTTGAAGGAATTCTGGTTTTAACCAATAAAGAATTACTGAAAGAATTCGATTTAAAAGTATTCGTACATGCAGACTCAGACGAGAGACTGATCAGGAGGATCAAAAGAGACACGCAGGAAAGAGGAAGAGATCTTAACGAGGTTTTACACCGTTATCAGACCACTTTAAAGCCGATGCATCAGGAATTTATTGAACCTTCAAAAAACGAAGCAGATTTAATTATTCCAAACATGAGGCAGAACTCTGTTGCGATTGATTTTTTAACGACCGTTATTAAAAATTCATTAAGAAAACACTAACAAAAATGGCAGAAAAAGAACTCATTAAAGACATCAAACCAAAATCGGAAATCTTTAAATTTTTTCAGAATTATGTTTTAAATAAATATGTTCTGACGATTTTCTTGTTTCTGGTGTGGATGATTTTCTTTGATAAAACTTCTTTTTTGGTAATCCATGAGCTCAATGGCGAGATTAATAAATATGAAGAGCAGCTCGATTATTATAAATCTGAATACGAAAAGAATGATAAATTCTACAAGAAACTGATGAATAATAAATCTGAAAAAGAAAAATACGCCAGAGAAAATTACTTTATGAAAAAGCCCAACGAAGAAATCTTCATCCTCGTTGTAGACAGCGCAAATATTGCGAAGAAATAATCAAAGTGAAGTATGAATGGTGAATTCGCTTTGCTTGTCAATTTTTAATTTAAACATAAATATAGTTGTCTAATTTTTGTCAATTCAAAATTCACTTGTGAAACAAAATTGACAATTGACAATTCACAAATATCCATATTCCATGTCAAACTCAGAAACCTTCTCAAACTGGGAAAATCTTGTTAAAAAACAGCTTAAAACCGATGATATCTACACCATTCTGAAAAAAGAAAATTTGGAAGGAATAGAGGTAAAACCCTTTTACAATTCTGTGGAAAAACCATTGACAAACCTTCCTAAAGTAGAAGAAAGCACCCATTTGGTAGCAGATTATCACGAAAGTCTTGAAGATGATGTTTTTGCATTTTTACTGAATGAAAATGTAGAAAACCTTGTCGGGAAAACGGTTTTTATTAACAATAAAGATTTGGCAGAACACATCAGTCCGCAAGATGAAGACCAGTATTTTTCTCTGATCGATGTTTTTGACGAAAAAAATGGGGAAATTAATGACCAGCTTGTAAAAGAGCTTTTGGCAAAAGATTTTAAAAGAAATATCTGTGTAGATGTTTCGCTTCATCAAAATGCTGGAGCTGCAATTTACCAGCAATTGGGGATTGCTTTGGCAAAAACAAAAGAGCTGATTGAAGTTTACGGAGCAGAAATCATCAATAAACTTATTTTCAGAATGGCTGTTGGAGGAAATTATTTCTTTGAAATGGCTAAAATAAGGGCTTTTAAATTGATTTTTAATCAGTTGTCTAAAGAATATGATTTGAACAATATTCCGTATATTTTTGCTGAAACTTCGCTTAGAAATAAATCAGTTTCAGATAACGAAAACAACCTGATCCGTTCAACTTTAGAATTGGCTTCAGCGATGATTGGCGGAGCAGATGCAGTTTACAGCAATAATTATCTGGTTGAAAAGAGCACCGAAAATTCACAAGAAATTTCTTTTAAACAACAGATTGTTCTGGCATACGAAAGTATCATCAATGTCTTTGAAGATGCGTCAAACGGAAGTTATTATATTGAAGATATTACCAATCAGATTGCCGATAAATCCTGGAAATTCTTTATTGAAACTGAAGAAAACGGAGGTTATCTTGAACTTTTAAAACAGGGAATTATCCAGAAAAATATTTACGATCATGCTGTTGAAGAACAAAAATGGGTGGAAGAAGGTAAAATAAAGCTGATTGGTGTTAATTTATACCCGAAATTAGAAGTTAAAAGATCTGTTGAGGAATTATATAGCCAGACTGAAATAAAAGCAGTTCGCTGGGCGGAAATGTTTGAATAATTAATCATAATATTTATGCCACGAATGCACGAATATATTTATTAAATTTGTATTCAGGCACAAATGGATTAAATATGAACATTATTTTCAAAGAAGACTCATATCAGATTATTGGAATCTGCATGGAAATTCACAATTATTTTGGGCACGGATTTTCTGAAATTGTATATAAAGATGCGCTGGAATTGGAATTTCGAAAGGCCGGAATATTCTATGAGAGAGAAAAAGAATATGAGGTTGTGTATAAGGGAATTGTTCTTCCACATAAATTTTATGCTGATTTCGTAGTTAAAGAAAAAATCGTTCTGGAAGTAAAAGGAAAGAACCATATTGCAGAAGCCGATCTTGCACAGGCTCTCAATTACTTAAAAGTTTCTGAAAATAAACTAGCAATGATCGTTAATTTTGGTGAATCAAGATTAAATTATAAAAGAATAGTTTTATAACTACTTAATATTAAAAAAAATATTCGTGCATTCGTGGCATTTAAACAAAGAAATCCAAAACTACATCACTGAAAATCTAAACGCAGATTTGCATGCTTTGCTATTAAAAAAATCTCCTTTTCCTGAAGTTTCAATGCATGAAATCGTGCAGCAGATCAAAGGAAAGCAAGTCGCACAAAAAAAATTTCCCTTTCTTTTGAAAGACGGAATTATTTTCCCTCCACAACTTAATCTGGAACAGTCTTCATCGGAAAAAACGGCTTTATATAAATCTGAAATTGTAAAAGGAAAGAAGTTTATTGATCTGACAAGCGGTTTCGGGATTGATGCCTATTATCTTTCTAAAAATTTTGATGAAATCATTTTGGTTGAGCAGAATGCGGAACTTTTAGAAATTGTAAAGCATAATTGGAATATTTTAGGTAAAAAAGCAAGCTTCATTAACCAAAAACTGGAAGACTTTCTTAATGGAAACAAAGAAAATTTTGATGTGATTTATCTTGATCCGGCACGAAGAGATCAGAATAAAAATAAAGTTTTCCTTTTGGAAGATCTTTCGCCAAATATTCTGGAAATTCAAGATCAATTGCTTTCTGTTTCGGAAGAAATTGTCATCAAACTGTCTCCGTTAATTGATTTAAAATACCTGATTTCGGTCTTAAAAAATATTTCTAAGATTGAAATTATTGCCGTTAAAAATGATGTGAAAGAGATTGTGGTTTTTCTTTCTAAAAATTATCGGGGAGAAATAATCTGCAAATGTACCAACCTTGAGAGCGCTGAAAAAGATTTTAGCTTTGAAATAAATGCTGAAAAAAATTCGGAAGCTGAATATTCAGAACCTGAAAAATTTATTTATATTCCTAATAATACGATTCTGAAGGCAGGAATTTTTAATTTAATTTCCCGGCATTTTAAACTCAAAAAACTGCATCCGAATACCCATTTATATACTTCTGAAATAAAAATTAAAGACTTCCCGGGAAGGATTTTAGAGATGGAAATAATTGATTCAAAGCAGATTAAAAAGAAAGATCAGTTTAATTTAATTTCAAAAAATTATCCATTAAAACCGGAAGAAATCAAGAAAAAATACCAGCTGAAAGATGGGGGAAACCAATATCTTATTTTTACGCAATCCAAAAAAGGTAAAATAATATTAAAATCAGTATAAAAATGTTGCCGAAAAATGCAATATTTCTTACTTTTGGGCAATTAAAAATTTAGGAATTGTATAATTCCGTCTGATCTTAAAAAAATAAAATCTGCATATGAAAAAATTAGTTCTATGTTTAGCTCTTGCAACGGTAGCGGTAAGCTGTAAGAAAATTCAGGCCGGAGGAAATAAAAATATCATCAAGCTTGAAGAAGGTACAGAAAGGTATTCAGATGACGAGCAAACAAGTGGTCACGAAGAAGATCTTTCGAAAGGACATGGAGAAGCTGGTCATGGAACTCACGAACCGGCAGTTGCTCCTAAATCTGACAGCGCTACGACTGAAAAGTCTGCTGATGTAAAAACGACAGGTTTGGAAAAACCTTCTGTTGAACAGCACTAATTTTTCTGAAATAAAAAATATAAATCCTGCATATTTGCGGGATTTTTTGTTGTACAAGATATAAATCATCCAGAATAAATTAAAAACCTTTTTGTTTGTGGTGACAGAACAAATTTTTTAATTTTAACAAAATTTAATTTACAATGCAAGAAACATTAAATTACATTAACGAAAACAAACAGCGTTTCGTAGATGAATTGTTTGAGTTACTTAGAATTCCTTCTATTTCTGCCGATCCCGCTTACAGCAATGACGTTCTGAAATGTGCTGAAGTTTGTGCAGAACACCTTAAAAATGCAGGAGCAGACAATGTTGAAATATGTAAAACCAAAGGTTATCCTATTGTTTTCGGTGAAAAGCTGATCGACAAAAATCTTCCGACAGTTTTGGTTTACGGTCATTACGATGTACAGCCTGCAGATCCTTTAGAATTATGGAAAAAGCCTCCTTTTGAGCCTTACATTGAGAAGACCGAGCTTCATCCTGACGGAGCGATCTTTGCAAGAGGTTCAGCCGATGATAAAGGACAGTTTTTTATGCAGGTAAAAGCGTTTGAAGCAATGATGAAGACCAATTCTCTGCCTTGTAATGTGAAATTTATTCTGGAAGGCGAAGAAGAAGTTGGCTCCGTAAGCTTGGGTGACTGGGTAAACGAAAATAAAGAAAAGCTTTCTTGTGACTGTATATTGATTTCTGATACGCATATTTACAGCAACGAACAGCCTACTGTTACAACAGGTTTAAGAGGCTTAAGTTACGTAGAAGTTGAAGTGGAAGGACCAAACAGAGATTTACATTCAGGTCTTTACGGAGGGGCAGTTCCGAATCCTATTCATGTGCTTTCAAGAATGATTGCCAAACTGATTGATGATGACGGACATATTACGATCGATGGTTTTTATGACAACGTAGAAACTGTTTCTGATGATGAAAGAGCCGAAATGAATAAGCTTAAAGATAATCCTGCAGAATTTAAAAAATCTATCGGCTTAAATGATGTTGAAGGTGAAAAAGGATATACAACGTTGGAAAGAACCTCAATTCGTCCTACATTAGATTGCAACGGAATTTGGGGCGGTTATACTGGTGAAGGTGCAAAAA
>NZ_JBFRGA010000082.1:0-12543 GCF_052115105.1 Chryseobacterium sp. 2TAF14 | reverse complement strand
GAATATTAAATGGTACGCTTCTGCTTTAGATGCTGCAAACCATACAGGAAGTTTACCGATGACCACACCGATTGTAAATAACACGACTTATTATGCAACTCAGACAGTGGGAGTTTGTGAGTCTACAGCTTCATTGGCAGTACTTGCATTCAATGCATCATTAGGTGTGGCAAACGTAACGAAATCATCACAGATGCAGATTTATCCTAACCCGGTAATGGATGTCCTTAACATAAGCGGAGAGGAGAAAATTACCAAATTGGCAATTTTTGCAGCAGATGGTAGAAAAGTTACCGAGAAAACATTATCGAAAGATGAGAGAAGCATCAATGTTCATTCATTAGTTCAGGGTGTTTACTTAATTCAGGTATTTACCAAAGATGATGTTAAAACATTTAAGTTTATAAAAAGATAAGATATTAAATTATTAATCAATACATAACTTAATGATAAGCCAGTAGCAATTAATGCTGCTGGCTTTTTTATATTAAATGATGTAACGATATTTTAGAATTAAAAAAAGCAAATAATAAGGAATTATTAAAGGCATATAATTTATTTATCAAATGAAATTTTTTGTAGATTTAATCAAGACTTGTAGAATTAAACGGCTTGAGTTTTGAAAAATTTAGGTCTGATATTTGTAAGTCTAAACCCGACTGATGAATTATTATATTTATGAAAAAAATAACTTTAAAAAAATCAATACTTTACACCCTGTTTTTTGCATTATTTATTATTTCCTGTAAAAAAGAGGAAGCAATCGATCAAAACAAACAACAAAATCCTACCTCAGAAGAGATTGCAAAAAATACTTCAGACCCTAATTCTATCAAAACAAAACCGGTAGAGGAGTCTGCTCCGCCAATGATGCAGGAAAACGGCTTTTACAATGCTTTTGCGATACCGAAAAATAAAAAGCTGAGAGATTCTCTGTATGCGGTTTTCAGTAAAAAATATTCTGAAAGAGAGCGATATGCAATTTTAGCATTAAACAGGTTAGATTCTAAAAGTAAATGGAATTCTGATACTTTGGTAGTACCTGCAAAAATAGACACCACTTTAATGGCGTACTCACCGTTCCCGATGCAGTTGGATGTGTTGAGCGACGTGAAAAAATTTGTGATATTTTCATATCCAATTCAGGCTTACGGAGTTTATTCAAACGGAACTTTAGTAAAATGGGGACCTACAAGTATGGGCAAAAAATCTGCTCAGACAGACAGAGGTTTAATGTTTGCCAACTGGAAAAAGAAACTGGCAATTTCCACTGTAAAAAGCGAATGGAAACTTCCTTATAACTTCAATATTCACAACACACACGGAATAGGATGGCATCAGTACGATCTTCCCGGTTATCCTGCGTCCCATTCTTGTCTGAGGTTGCTGATGAAAGATGCAGTCTGGCTATACAATTATGCAGATACATGGATCTTAAATCCGGGTGGTGCAACTACAAAAGCGAAAGGTACACCAGTCATGGTTTTCGGAGATTATCCTTGGGGAAAAAGAAAACCCTGGAGACATCTTCTCAATGATCCGAATGCCAACAATATTTCTGTTGAAGAAATGACGAAACTCATTCAGCCAAACGTAGAAAAAATGATTTCCGAGCAAACCAATCGTGAGAAAGTGGCAGACTCCATCAAAGCCGCAAAAGCATCTCAAGCTGCCCTTGAGGAAACAGAGGTTTCAGAAAATTAAACTATTTTTTCAAATTTTAAAGTAGATTCCTCCGCAAATTTGCGGAGTTTTTTCATTTCGTTTTTCGCTTTATGCTGCCCGAATCTTGCCGCTGCGTAAGTGACCGCAATAAAAATAAGCATTAAAAATGAAGCATTCAAAGCCCATGGATATTCGTGGCTGTTGATCTGGTTTTCTACGTAGTACATGGTGAAAAAAGTCATCCACGAAATAGTAAACAAAAAATACAGGAACATAAAAAATGTCCATACCGCAGAACTTGGACCGAAAACTCCTCTTATTACAGTGACTTCTTCATCAATTTCTGTCCTCAGAGCAAGACATGGCTTCCAGTAATTGTCGTCTTTAGTTAAAACAGAAATTGTGGCAACTTCGGTATTTACATTCCCGGTAAATTCGTTTTTATGCTCAAGCAGATATTTTTTTAGGTTTTCGGCATAGTTTTCTTTGCTGAGATGGGTGTACATTTTAAATCTCGGGCGGTTTCTTATTTTATCTAAAGTGGTTTCTTTTGTTTCCATATTAATCTTGGTAGGGAATTGGGTCTTCTAATGTGAAAGAAAATTTCAGCTCCTGGCCTTTTCGGTCTACAGTCATATTGATTGTTTTTCCTTCCTCAGATTTCATCATTTCCATTATTTTATTTAGTGTCATATCTGAAGTTTTTCTTCCGTTGATAGTGATTAGCTGATCATCTTTTTTCAGTCCTGCTTTGTAAGCGGGAGAATCTTTTCGAACTCCGGCAAGCGAAAATAAAGGTTTTAAAATAAACTTGTATTGCAGATTACTATTAAAAGCTTGAATTTCTCCCGATGATGATTTTTCATTTTGGGTTTTAAAAGTTAAATAATCTTTTTCCCACTGAAGACCGTCCTGCTTAAAATCGAGTCCGCTCATATTAAAATGAAAAGGATCCTCGTAATTTCTATTTTTTCTAAGATATAATTTCCCGTTAGGATAATCAAAAGCTACTGTAAATCTGCGCATGATCTCACCTCCGACGGAACCTTTTCTGTCCTCAGCCAGATTCATATGCTGAATAGAAAATTCATCCGGCATTGCCGTTAAAGGTTTGTCAAATTTAAAATCACCCAGATAAAAACCATGTATCCTGCTTCTTTTTCCAAAAATATCACCATTAAAACCTCTTCCGAGATAGTCTTCAATATTGGGTCTGTTGTATACGAAATCTTTTATAAGGGTAGGAAAAAGCCATATTGCGTCGCTATTCCCTAAGTCGATCAGTAATTTTGAAGCTTTTTTGGTCTTTGTCATTTCTACATCAGCAAAAATATAGGGCTTGCTTTTCTCAACAGAAATAGAAAATTCATCAAATTTTTTAATCTTTTTTTCAAAAAGCGCACGGTCTTTATAAACAGTGATTTTTTTTGAGGTGTAATCTATGATAACCGGATGATCTTTAAAAAAATGATACCCGATAAATCCGTTCACCGGGATCCCGATGTGTGAAGAAATATTGAATTCCTCATCCTGAATAATGTAAAGCTTTAAAGAATCATTGACGAAATTTTTACCAATTTTTCCGGTATTAAGATCAGATTTGAAACCTTCAATACTCTTATTTCCGCCAAGCCCGGAAAACCTCGTTTTTTCCATCGCACTTAGCTTTATCTCTTTGTCTTCAAGACTGAAAATTGTATTTTCTGCAACACCGGTATCAAGCAGAAAAGTGAGTTCGGCTCCATTGATGTTGATCGGAATAAAGATTAAATTATTAATCAGCTTAAAAGGGATCACTACTTTACTTCCATTTTTAATCTCAAAATTGTTTTGCGCATTAACGAAAATGCTCAACAGTAAAATTGATATTAAAATCCTGAATTTCATAAACTGAATTTAGTAAATTATATCATACGGCACAAAAAAAACATTCTTTAATAAGAATGTTTGATATTTTGAAAATATAAATGGGTTATTTTGAGAAAAACTCCATCAGATCGATATAATTTTTTTGATTGACACCATGACCGCTCATATATTCTCTGAAGGTGAAATAACAACTCAGATCATACAGAAGATCTGCAGCTTTCCGTCCCCATTCCATCGGGATGATGGCGTCATCTGTACCATGAGAGACAAAGAAGCGAAGGTTTTCTAATTTCTTTTTATCTTTTACAATATCGGTAAGCAGTTTTTCTTCAGGATAGCTGCTTAAACAGGCAACATAATTGAAAAGATCAGGATATTGTAAAGCTAAGCTGTAGCACAAAATTCCGCCCTGGCTAAATCCGCAAAGATGTGTTTTGTTTTTAGTGAGGCCATATTTGTTGGTAATCGCCATGATGTTTTCTAAAACACTTGATAATACATCTTTTGCCTGATCGGTATCTATAAACTTTTCAGGATTGTTGAAGTCGATATCAAACCAAGAATATCCTTCAAACTGGGTAGGTTTCGGAGCTCTGAAACTCACAATAATCCAGTCTGCAGGAAGGCTTTCTCTGAAGCTGAAAAGATCCTGCTCATTGCTGCCGTAGCCGTGAAGCATGAAAAGAATGGGAGTGACGGGACTGATATATTCGGGTTCTCTTACGATGTAATCTAAATTCATATGGCAAAGATAATCATATTCGTTTATTTTTGAAGCCGGAAAAAATTTTAAGATCATCTAATGATGTGCAACTTTTCTTTGTCTGATGCAGCTTCAGTCTTTTATTGATTTGATATTATTTAGAAATCTTTATTGGAAAATTTTCATGAAAGTTATTTTTATATTGATAAAAAACCTATATTTGAAACATTAAAAAATCTATTTGGAGAAATGAAGCAATTTTACAAATCAAAAAATTTACTTAGACTTTCATTTTTAGCAGTGATATTACTTTCAGTAGCTTCTGTTTTTAATTCTTGTAAAAATGATGACGACGAAGACGAGTTTCAAGATCACTTGGTACAGTTTGAAGCAAAAATTATTAATGGCGGTACAGCTCCTACACCTCCTGTAAGTGCTTTCAAGACTATTGTTACTCAGGTAGGAACAAAACAGGAAACAATATTCGATTCTCCTGGTTTAACTTGGTCAAGCGGTGAGTTTTTTGTGAATTCCAGCCAGTCTCAGTTAAATTTTGCAGCAAATGCCAATCTTTTGAATACAGATTCTAAACTGATTGTATCGATCTACATCGATGGTGAAGTTGCCGAAACAGATACAGTTGAAGGAAGCGGAACTAAAGAAGTTGCTGTAGCACACAGTTTCCTTGAATTATAATTAATATCAACGTATTATATAAAAAAACACCTCTGAACTTCAGGGGTGTTTTTTTATGATTATTGTATTTTATCAATAAGAATTATCTCAGACTTCTTACATTAACCTCTGGTTTTTCGCCCTGCGGAACAATAAAAATAGCATTTTCATTGATGGTATCTCCTGCATCAAAATAATAGCTGCCGATAACTGGCAAAATATTGGTCACCATTTTTCCCGATTTGTCGTAAGCGGAGTAAGATACATTGATCAGCTGGGTTTTCATTTTAAGCTGAATCTTTTTTGAGGTGAGCTTTGCTCCTGTTGCATTTACACAATTGAGTTCTACGATTCCGGTTTCCATTACAATTTGCGGGTAAGAGCTGAGTCTTATATTGTAAGATTTATCAGACGTATTTTTCACCGAAGCAGAGATTTTGTAGCGGTCAAAATTTTTTCCGCCAACCTGAATACTTTCTTTGTTGGTGATATTAAAGCTTACTTTCATTCCGTTTACGTCTGCAGTTTCGCCATCAGATATTTTCTGGGCTTTTGCAAGATTTCCGAAGCTTAAAAATGTACATACAAAAAATAGAAGAATTGAGTTTTTCATGATATGATTTGATTTTTTATTAATATAAATTTACAAAAAAGGAATATTTTTTTATATTAATATTTTATCATATTCAAAAAACAAATTAAAATCATAAAAAAATAAAGGGAAATTATTTGATTTTCGCAATCCATTCTGCACTGCTGATGTCTGTTAATTTTTCTTGGCAGCGATTATTTTAATGCAAAAGAAAATCTTCAGATTAAAAATTTACGTAAGAACATAAAAAATAAAGCTACTGACAAACAGTTGTCAGCAGTTTGTATTAACTTTAGACAAAATTTATTTGATGAGTTATTGTTCAGTCATAGAAAGAATGCAGCCAGAAAGCAGAAAAGAACTGCATAAAAATTACCACGACAATCATTACGGTTTTCCGATCCATGATGATAATGAGTTGTTTGGAAGACTAATCATGGAAATCAATCAGGCAGGACTAAGTTGGGAAACTATTTTAAAGAAAGAGGAAGGTTTCAGAAATGCTTACGACAATTTTAATATCCAAAAAGTTGCAGCTTACAATGAAGAAGACCGTGAAAGGTTATTAAACGATCCCGGAATTATTAGAAATAAATTAAAAGTAAACGCAGCGATCGAAAATGCCAAAACAATTATAGAATTGCAGAAAGAATTTGGTTCTTTCGAAAAATGGCTCGAATCTCATCATCCTAAAACTTTACCGGAATGGATGAAGCTATTCAAAAAAACATTCAAATTTACAGGTGGTGAAATTGTAAATGAATTTTTGATGAGCATTGGTTATTTAAAAGGCGCTCATGCAGAAGATTGTGCGGTGAATGAGGCAATTTTGAAGCACGATCCGATGTGGAGGAAAGAGTAGTTTTTAATTAAACTTTCCTTTTTCTAATTATAAATCCTGCAATCAAGAGAATAATTCCCAGCGCGAAAATTATTTTCCAGAAGATAAAACAGAATTGTGCAAGCTGAATAACAACACTGGAAAAATTTCCGCGTGCGGTAAACATCGATATTCCGAAAATAAGCATGATTATTGAAAATGGAATCATTGAACCTCCAATAACCAGCAAATATTTATACAGTTTTTTTGTTTTCATTTTATAATCGATTCAAAACTTTATCAATTCTTTTTTCAGCTTCTTCTTTAGAAATTACGTCATAACAATCTTTTACGAAACGATCTTCCGCCAGAAATATAAGAGTCACTAAAATTCCAATAATAAAAAGATATTTTTGCTGTATTTTGAATTTTATTAACTAAAAATTCTGTTTAATTAAAAAGATTTTTATTAGATGAAAAGATTCTTCATTTCGCTTTGCTTCATTTAGAATAACAAACGAAAAATAGTTTCCAAATCTGTCATTCCGACGAAGGAGGAATCTCAAATTACTGATTTTTTTTRGAAAGTTTTTTCCTCAAACCCTCAAACTCTCCAACCCAAAAACTCACCCCACCGTCGGCGTATCCTCTTCCTTCAAAATCTTTTTCTCTTTCATCGCAACCATCATTCTTTCTCGTTTGTATTCTTTCCAGTCAAACTGATTAAGGAAATCGAGAGCAGCAACAAATCCGGCATTGAAAAGCTGTTCTTTTTCTTCTCTTTTCATAAAGAAATTGAGCCAGCTGCTCGTTCCGCAATTCACAGTTTTTATGCTGTACAAATTGTAAAATGAATATTTGGTAAGAAAAGATTTATCGTTAAAACCTTTCAGCGTTTCAATAATATTTCCGGCGTAGGAAAGCGGTGTTTTGAGGATTTGTTGACTCGTTTTTCCTTTCTCTTCATTAATTGTCGAGTCGCTCGTCAACTGTACTCCAAAAAGTGGAAGTCTCGGATAGAAAATATCGGTCACGTGAAAAAGATCGATCGGGAAATTGGAAATACTTCCACCATCAATAAAAATTCCTACAGGGTAAATGTTTTCTTTCGGAGTATTCATCCAGAATTTCCAGGCGTATTTTACAGAATCGTCGTCTTTGTTGATCAGCTTTTGCATTGGCTCAAAAAAGAAAGGAACAGACATCGATGCCCTTACAAATTCTGCCGGACTGATGTGTTTCAGTTCTTCTTCAGACCAATAAAGATTTGCCATAATGGGAAGCTGTACTTTTATTTTGGCATTAATGTCGGTCGTTACAACCATATATTCAGATTTCAACTGATAAAACGGATTGTTTTTATAATAATCATTATTTTCGATGCTTTCAAAAAAAATCCTGTATTGCGTTTCGTCAATATGTTCCAGATGATTCATTTTAATTTCTTCAATCCCGTTCAATGCATTGGTGTAAAATTCCATTCCGTTGCCGTAACGGTAATTCAGATTAAGCTCATATTCCTTTTGAATAAATTTTTTATTAAGCTCTGCGACGGTTTTAATTCCGAAATCCAGAAGTACATTTTTCATCGTGTTCTCAAAAACATTTCCGGGGTTTAGTCCGCTGTTGCTCTTTGTAAAATTATGGTAAAGTTTTTTTAGGATTAAAACTAAAATAATCAAAGGARCCAAAGGAATCAGGAAATACAGTTTGGCTTCCCTTGTCGTTTCTGAATTAAGAATAAACGGTAAACTTATCAAACCGACCGTTAAAACAATCGTAATAATTAAATTGATTTTAAAGAAATTCTTGTTGTTGAGTATCGCATGAATGGTGCTTTTTACATAGCTTTTTCCATCCATAAAATCGGCGAAATTCCAGTTGAAAAGTATTTCTTTAATGACTTCGCTTTTGGCTTCTTCTTTGGTTTTACAGGCTGCAATAAGCATGGTGTTAATCGCTCCGGCGCTGGTTCCGGCAACTTTCAGAAAACGGATCCCGAAAATTTCCAGCCCGTACAAATAACCAACTAAAGCGCTTCCCCAAACTCCGCCACCTTCCTGTACAAATTCTACATATTGATTTCCTTCTGCATCCAGAAGGTCAGAGAATTCTCTTTTGGAAATATTTTCATGCAGTGCTTTCAGCTTTTCTTTAGATTCCTTAGAAAGTATATTTTCTTCAAGAATTTTTTGGAGGATTTCGGATTTCATGGTTTGGTTTGGTGTTTTTTGTTGTCATCGCGAGGAGCATAGCGACGAAGTGATCTCTTGTGATATTATTTTTTTCTCTCGCAGATTAAGCCGATTTTGCAGATTTATAAATGAAAAATCGGCTAAATCAGCGTGATAATTTATTTTCATTAAATTTTTTTTTAATTAATTTTATCTTGATAAAATCCTCGGGCCTTAATAGTTTTAAGTTTTAAAAAAAAATCCTGCTTCTTTGCGTTTAACCAATTAATATTTTTTAAACTGAGTTTTGCAGATCTATAAATTAAAAATCTGCGTCATCTGCTCAATCAGCGAGAAGCTCTACCATTGCTTTCTTCTGGCATAAATAAAAGTAATAACAACGATCAGTCCCATCACGCCTAAAGTATAAAAATATCCTTGTTTGGTATGCAGTTCAGGCATGTTGTCGAAATTCATTCCATACAAACCGGCAATAAAAGTAATCGGTAAAAAATAGACCGAATAAATCGCCAGAACTTTCATTACCTGATTCGCTTTTTGGTCAGACAATGCCAGAAACATGGAGATTAAGTTGGTAATCTGAATGTTGAGGTGGTCAAAATCGGCAACAACATCTTTGTGTTTGTCTTTTAAATCGGTTAATTCTGAATCGGGAAGATTGAGCAGTTTAAATTTATCAATAGCATCCGCAGAAATTGTTAAAACCCTTGAGTTTAAACCGGATTTTCTTTTCAGCCTGTACAACCTGCGAATTTGATTGGTGTGATTGGTATTTTTAAGAAAAATTTCATTCTCTATATTATCCATGGTTTCAAATAAGCTCAGCGATTCATCATCAAAACTTTTCATAATGACCAGAGCGATCATCAGTGCAACTTTTTCAGGAGAAGAGTTTTCATGACCTGCCGAAAGCTGTTTCTTTGTTTCTGAGATGCTTTGGGTTTTCATTCTGTGAACCGTAATGATCGTATCATCCAAAAGGAAGATCCCGATCTTGGTACTGATGTCGCTGATGCTGTTGAGGTTTTTTCTTTCCAGCTCGGTACTTTCACGCAAAAGGAAAAATTTTACATTTCCGTCTGCTTCATATTTTGGTAAGTGATTGGGATCTAAAGTATCTTCAAGAAGAAGGTTATTAATTTCATAACGCTCGTGAAGGTATTTCATATCTTCTGCGGTAGGCGCTTCAACGTCTATCCATTCACATCCCGAATCTCTGTAAATTGTATCTATTGGCATAAAGTAAATTTACTCTAAAAATTGAAATTGTATGTATTAAATAAATTTTATCTTTACCAAAATTAGAAAAATCGATATGATTAAAAGTACAATAAAAGGAATCGGATTTCATGTTCCGGATCATGTTGTTACCAATGATGATTTGGCAAAACTAATGACCACCAATGATGAGTGGATTACCGAGCGTACCGGAATAAAAGAAAGAAGACACCGAGTTAATAGAAATGATGCGCAGGAAACGACTGCATTTCTTGGTTTCAAAGCTTCAGAAAAAGCAATAAAAAATGCGGATTTAACGGCAAAAGATATCGATTATATTGTTTTTGCCACACTTTCTCCGGATTATTATTTTCCGGGATGCGGAGTTTTGCTTCAGGATATGCTGGGTTGCGATACGATCGGAGCTTTGGATGTGAGAAACCAATGTTCAGGTTTTGTGTATGCAATGAGTGTTGCGAATGCTTTTATCAAATCGGGAACTTGTTTCCGGGTTCCAAATATGGCTGGAGCGACAGGATGAGAAGAGAACCTGAAAATGTAACCAACAAAGAAGTTTATCCGATTATGAACGGAAATTTTGTTTTCAAACATGCCGTAACAAGATTTCCGGAAACTATGAAGGAAGCTTTAGATAAAGCAGGAAAAACCATTGAAGATCTCGATATGTTTATCCCGCATCAGGCGAATCTGAGAATTGCACAGTTTGTACAACAGAAATTTGGTTTGCCGGATGAAAAAATCCATAATAATATTCAGAAATACGGAAACACAACGGCTGCTTCCATTCCTATCGCTTTAAGCGAAGCGATCGAATTAGGAAAAATAAAAAGAGGAGATTTAGTGCTTCTTTCAGCTTTCGGAAGCGGTTTTACGTGGGGAAGCGTTTTGTTTGAATACTAATGCAACTAATTTTTGATAATTCATAATAAAAAAATGCCACGAATGCACGAATTATTTAATTAGAGTAAAAATATTATTCGTGCATTCGTGGCAAAATAAAAAAATCCGAAGAACTATTCATTCTTCGGATTTTCTATATTTTAAACTAAAGATTAAAGACTCTTTAGTAATTTTTCTGTGTTTGCAATATCTTCACCTGCTGCTTTACCAAGCTCAACAGATTTTTGCGCCCAGATTTTTGCGTTTTTCTTGTCCCCGATTTTGTTGTAAAGGTTTGCCAAAGTATCTGTATTGGCATAGCTTTCTTTTTTATTTACAGATTCCTGTGCCCATTTTACGGCTGTTTCAAGAGAAGATTTTGTAGTAACATTTTCAAAGAAATTCCAAGCTAAAGAGTTTAGTTGATCTGCATTCAAAGCCGAAACATCTTTATTAAGTTCAAGTGTTAGCTTTTCATAAGTTGCAATATCTTTATCTTTCAAAGCTCTACTGGCTTTTACTCTTTTCAGAAGGTTTTCAGATTCATCTTTTGTCATGAATTTTTGAGCTTCAGTAAGGAAATAAGCTTCATCCAATTTTTTGGTTGTTGCATTGTAAGCTTTTGCTATTACAGTATTCACTTTTACATTTTTATCCATTGCAGCATATTGTTGCTCAGGAAGCATTTTTGTAATGTCAGCTTTTCTTTCTGTGAAAACCTTGTAAGCTGCACCATCCGACATAGCCGATCGTTCTGTGAACTTCTTCACCGTCACCGTTGATGAAAAGATAGGTAGGGAATACTTTTACATTGTATTTTTTTGCCAGATCAATACCTTCACCTTTTTCCATGTCAATTTTTGCATTAACGAAGTTGGCGTTGTAGTAATCACCAACCGGTTTTAAAGGGAAAATGTTTTTCACCATTAATTTACACGGACCACACCAAACTGCATAAGCATCAATAAAAACAAGTTTATTTTCTTTTTTTGCTTTAGCCAGAATACTTTTAAAATTTCCCTCTTCAAACTTGATTCCCTGCGCAAATGCAATTGCTGCAAGGAAAAGGAACGATAATATTGCTGTTTTTTTCATGAATTTTTTTTGTTGGATACAAATGTAATAATTAAGTTAAATAATTTTTCTCTTTTTAATGAAAATAAGATATTTGATTTGCAAAAATTTTTAAAAATAAAAATCCGCAGAGTTTTCTACGGATTTTATTTTTATCTGGAACCTCCCACAGAAGTGTTTGGTTTGTTCTCTTTACTGCTGTAATCGGTAGGCGAAGCGGCAGTGTCTCGTAAATCTTTTGGGGTATCTGTTTCTGGCGAGGTAGCTTCAGAATGCGCAGCAGCGGTTTCTCCCGATATATTTCTCAACGAATCTTTGTTRTGATTTTCTTTATATTCTTCTCTGTTTTCTTTTTTATCTGCGCAGCTTCCTAAAGTTATTAAACCTAAAAGCAATGCTATTCCTGTTTTTTTCATAATTAAAATATATTGGTTAGTCAATCAAATATAAAAAATCTGCCGAAATTATCAGCAGATTTTATTTTTTTGCCTGAAGTTTTATTTTTTATCTTACCGGAGCCATTACTGTATCAGTCGGCATTGTTACGGTATCAGGACTTTGCATTGGCATTGAATCTTGTCTTGCAGAAGTATCTGCTGTAACGTTCATCGAATCTTTATTTTCTGAGTTCATCTGCGGTTCCTTTGATCCGCAGCTTGCTGCAACTAAGCCTATTCCGAAGGCAAACAAAATTAACTTTTTCATAATATTTTATTTTATGGTGTTTAAAACCATAGCCAATTATCATTCCAAAAAATGTAAAATTTATATTAATATTAAGTAATGTTTGTTAAAATTTGATTTATGTGGCTTAAATGTAGTAGAACTACTA
>NZ_JBFRGA010000081.1:0-10416 GCF_052115105.1 Chryseobacterium sp. 2TAF14 | reverse complement strand
GATTATAATTTAATAGTAAGATTTGATTTTTAGAAAGAAAATTATCAAACGAACCATTATATCCTCTTTTTTGTTGATTGTAAAATTCAATATATGGTCCAGCAAGAAGAATATCAGAATTATTATCTAATGCATAGAAGACAGACAAACGATATGCTACATCTCTTTCGTTTTCTCTAATTTCTTCATCTAATAAATACTCATTATCTATTTTGTAAATTTCATCAATGAATGCAAAATCAAAAGCGATTAAATTAGGACTTTTCTCTTTAAATGATAGGAAACGCTCTGGTGTGAAAATAAATAAATTATTATCTCCAAATTCTGTTATCTCACTTAGTGTATGAATATTATACTTCTCTCTAAAATATGAATATGATTCGTCTGAAATAAGCCTTTCTAAATTTTCTGATAGTAATGCAATTGTTGGAAAGATTAAAACCACATTTTTATAGCTCATCTTTTTAATTATCTCAAAAACAATATGTGTTTTCCCGAAAGATGTACTCGCTGAGAGAAAATATCTGTTTTTTTGATTGTGTTCAAATAGATTTAAAATATCCATTTGATACTTGTGAACTTTTCTTGTTTCTGTTGTATGCAGAGTACTTTCGTAAAGGAAAGATGAGAATGTATTTAAATTGAAGTCTTCAATTCCTATGGTTTGATTGAAACTATTTAGTAAATCATAATAGTGGGGAATCCCTACAGCATTGGATATATATTTGAGGAATTTTAAATCTGATTGATTTAAGTTATCTGATTTAATAATATCAAAATAATCACAAACTGACTTTACTATTACATCGTTTGTAATTTGATTTGATTTAAATTTATTTATCTGTTTTAAGACATTAGTGGTTTCTTCGATTCTATCCATTTTATTACCTCTTCTTTTATTAGTTTAACATCTTTCATCGGAATTAAGATGAAAAATATTGAATATGGAATTGAAAGACCATAATTAGTTGATGAATATTCGCTTTGAATATGTGTAGGAATGTTCTTTATACTTTCATCATATCCAGCGCTATCTTCTTCATATAGAAGCATAACAGGATAAATAAGTTTCATATTATGCTGTTTAATTTCATCCGTTATTGACAAATATGGATTTTCTTTCCAGTCATTTATTACAGTTTCAATTTTCGAACCTTTGTATTGTAGATTATTTACTTCGTTGGAAATAGCAAAAACATTAGCTTGTAGGTAGTTATCTGAAATAGCTTTACCTATATTTTTAAAAACACTTTTTATTCCACTTTTGTAATCTTTATGAAATTTGACTTCTCCAAACCATAATTCGGTTTGTCCGTTATTTTCAATTAAGTGATAAGAATCGTAACCCTTTGTTTCTGAATTTTCCAAAGGATTATAAAAATATCCTCTTGCGATAAGTGGTTTTGATTTGAAAATTGTATATAGAACGCTAAATAAAACAACTTCTCCTAGAAAACCATATTTTATTTTTGTTCCTAAATCGGAAGTTGGATTATATTTTAGTTTTGTTTGTAAAGCTATATAATGTAGTTTATCATAATCTTTATTTTCTATTTCAAACTCATTAAAAGAATACTCCAAAATAGAATTGTAAATTATCTCAGAGAAATCATTGTTATTGGTAATTTTAAAGCACTTATCATTATCAATAGAAAAAATAGTCTTTAGAATCCCAATTGTAGAATTTGGCAAATCATATTGATGAATTATTGTATTCTCAATTAAATCAAGTAGAGTTTTTCTCATTGAAAGAGATTGGTTTTAGTTTGATAAAATTTTTAATTACCTAATATTCAAATTTAAAAACTTTATGAAATGTCAATATACGGTTTTCCATAAAAACAAAAATAAAAAGCTATTCAAAATAATTATTCAATATTTCCCATTGAACTTTACTGAAAATATAGAGATTAAGTCATCCAAGAGAGACATGAATCTAAATATCTATTAGTAATAATTATCAAAATAAGGAGCCCTATTAAAATCTTTAAGGTAGTTCTAAACATTATAAATAGGTATTCCACCAGCTTTTTTCAAACGTTATGATTAGCATTTCAGCCCCAAACATTATGACGAGAAAGTAGTTTTCTATAAATTATAAATCTACAATAACCATTTTTTGATTATATCAGAATAAAATTTACTATCTAAACTTATAGATTTTACTGTTGTTATCGATATATCGAATAATTTTGATTGCCTCTGACTGGGATAAATTATGATCGTTAATAAGTGTACAGTAAATATTGGCAAATTCATTATAAATATTTGTTGCAAAAATGCCGGTATCGTCTGATCCTAATACAATTGGTGGTATACTGTGCCCTTGCTCATGCCAATTTATCCAATTTAAAAGATGATATGTTGAATAGTTTTTATGAAAACCGATTCTTACATTGCTTGTAGGAAGTGTTTCAATAACAATTTCTTTTATTGTCATAAATTGTAGAATTTCAAGTTGTAGAGCTTCAAGTTGATTGCAATCAAATATTTCAAAGGGATCTATTGAAATCACTTTATTATAATTTGAGCGAAACGATAAACTATGATATTTTTGAAATACCTCGACAACTTTATCCTTAGTAATACTGTTGTCATCTTCTATTATTTTTTTTGTAATAAGCCAAGTGCTTTCTGTATCATCAAAAATTCCTTGTGCTTGTAAGTTGTTTTTTTTGTCAAATTGGTGTAATGGGCAGCATTCCCGCATTAACCATGCTTGTTGGAGAATCAGTATAGGATAGTATTCTTTGTAAATGTTGAAACTTAAATTATTTACTTCATTTATTATTTGTGGAATTACTTTTTATAATTGTTCGTTTTTTGATTTTACAATTAAATGATAAGCAAAAATCAAATTATCAAGATGGATTCCTTGATTAATTAAGATTTTTTTTCCRACTATTTTCGACCATAATTTAACAGATATCCCCGCAGCAGTAGCATGACCAATACGATCAGCTTTCTTAAAATCACAAAAAATAATTGCTTCATAAATAGACCTTAGACCATCTAAAATATGATAAAAATCCTCTCCTGCATGGTAGGTAAAGTGTTCCACGCCCTTCCTGCGAAGCGCTCTGTACGTAGGTGCAAAAACTTCTGGCGGAGCATCAAATTCACTTGATGCAGCATCAATTCCAATTAGTTTATTTTTGTATTTAGGATAATTTTTCAGTAGAGAAGATATATTTCGTCCTTTTCTTGCAACTTCTAATCTTAAGGCTCTATGACGTATATACGGATTTGGTTTTGTGTCAACTCTTTTTATAAAATGTGCTACTAGCTTCAACTGTGGTAGATGATTTTTTGATGAATTTAGACTCAGTATTTTTATCATCTTATTCCAGCCTTTGTATATTGTTTCAATCTGTGCGATTAATTCTAATTGTGTAGCTTTTGGGGAAAATCTTCCTTCTAAAAAAGATAGAAAATTACCGTCGTTTCCATGCATTTGCAAATACCTTCTGCCATAACTTTTTTCACTTTGTTCTCTTAAACCATTCAGAGTGTTTTTTTGAAATTGCTCAAAGCCATTTTGATGAGTTTGTTGAACTAATAAACGATTTGTTAATCCTAATATCAATAGATAATAGTGTAATAATTTTGCTATAATTTCATTCGGGTGCAGTGTTATTTTTTCCAAAATCAAAACATACATATATGATTCTACTGACATCAAATATTGGCTTTTACCATTTGATGAGATTTGATCTAAAAATGGATGTCTGTAGCCAACAATTTTATTTGATAATAAACTACGAATACTAGAAGGACGAAAATTTTTATCTTTTTTGAGACTTTCCGGATTAAAAATATATGCGTAAAATATATGTCGAATTTTCTGAGCATCTTTTAATAAATTAATATAAGTAAGAGGCTCAAGTAAGGATGACTCTTGCTCAATTTGTTCTTTAACTCTAGTATTGTTAAAACTTTTTTTCAAATCCTTATAAATTCGGGTTGGTTGTGACAAATAATCTTGCCAAACCTGATCTGTTTCTAAAGATCCATTCAAGTGCATGTGTAAATCATGAAAACCTTTATTATCATTGATCAAGTGCTCTAATTGTGTGATTTTTGGATAAGGAATCGATGTATATTTTGTATTTGGGAGTATTACTTCTTTAAAAAAAGATAAATTTTTAGTATCACTTATTTTATACTGTTTATGTATAAGTAAAGACTGAAGAAATAATGGGGGTATATATGTTAAAAGTTCTTGCCAAGAATTCTGCATTTCTTCCTTCACATATATCCTTTTAGATTTAATCTCCAAATGATTTTCTGCCAATTGTCTAATACCGACTAAAAAAATGTCATTAAGGTTGAAAACATTTTCAAAAGCTTTTTCTTGATAAAGTCTATAGAGATGATCTGGTATTAGCCTGTTTTGAGTTCTTGACAAAAGAAATAATCTTCTTTTAATATCTTCAAACGAAACATTATTACCAACCCGGTATTGGGAAAGTGATTCATTATCCATTAAAAGAAATTTATATAAATCTACGGCCATAAAGAAGGATTTAGTTCTAAAAATCTTCGGAAATTTCTTATTTTATTGCTATTGCTTTGTTTACCAAATATGGTATATAGGTACGTGCTTATTTGTTTATTATGTTGTGTATTGGTAGGCTTTCCCATGTCTTCAAACCATTTTCTTGGATAATCATTTTCATTCAAAATTTTTATTAAATCTTTTTCTCTGCCTTTATTAGCTAATGTACTATCTCCTTCCATAAATACTTGGTACACATCAGCAGCATTTTTGACCGCATCTGAATTGCTTATTTGAACTAAGTTTAACTGATCATAAACTGAAATTTTTATAGCATTTTCTAAGTTTTGTCCAGTATAATCCACAAGTCTTGAAACTAACTCATTATCACTATAATCTAAGTAACAAGTTAAGAGAGGGCAGCTTAATAACCATTTAGATAGTGAAAGATATTTTTTTTCTTCAGAAAGCAATGAATTTAATTTTTTCAAATTTTGTAGGAACAATTGATTGGAAAGCTTTGTATTGTCCATACTTAGTTTTGGTGTGTTCTGTAATTGTTCCAAAGTATCTTCAACTATAATTGCATTAAAAAATGAAATTATTTGATAATTAAAAATTTCTCCCAATAGGATTGATTTATTAAAATCTCTATTAATATTTTCTAATGCAAAATAAAATCGAGTATATATTTTTCCAAGAATATGAGTAGGAATTTCTGCTGGATTTGCAATTTTCTCATATGAAGAAATCCAAGATAATATATCTTCTGCAAAGTTTTCTAATTCTCCTTTATCAGAAAAATCGTCACTTAAAAAATCAACCAAATGAGGATTGTCATTCACAGAATCGTTTTGTAAGATTATTGAATTTCTTCTATCGAAAATTGGTGCTGGATAGGCTCTCATTTGAGATAAGTTAATAAGAGCTGAAACAACCTCTTTCATTCTTTCAGTTTCTTCTTTCTCAGCTGCAATTAATTGATCTCTTTTTAATATTTCCCCTATTGTTGCCAATAAAATGTGAATAGAATATGAAACTTGAGTTGCTTGTCTATGTGAATAAGATAAAATAAAACTTGGAATATAGGCAATCGTTTTATCTAATAGCGATTTTGTGTTTTTTGGAGAGAAAACGGAATCTAGTCGATCTGTAAATCCTTTTTTCGCAATTTCTTCAAGTCCCATTAATTTAATATAATGATTTGTATTTTGCGTTGCCGGATTGTTGATTGCGCCGAAAATATAGCTTTGTAGATTGGCAGTAATATCTCTTAGTACTCGATCAGTATAAATACCACTTTTATCACAAAGGTCTTCTATGTTAGGGCTAATGATAGTTGAGGAGCTATTATTTGTGGCGTAAGGAATAATACTTAAAATATTTCTTATATATCCGATTCTTATAAAGTAATCAAAAAGCAGGTATTTACCATTTTTTTTGCTATTAATAGAAGACGATAATAATATATTTAAAGAAAATAAGCATGCATTCAAGTTTGAATCAGTTGTAATGGGTTGTAACTAATATACATCTAATAATCTATGATTTGATATCAAAAGGTCAAGTATGATACTATTGATGAATTTCGAAGAATGCTTAGATGTGTACGTATCTACATTTTTTTCTTGAAGCTCTGCTAAGAAAATATCTATAATAGAATTATAATCACGATTCTTGTCATCAATTTTTTTTATTAAAAATTGTATTTGCGTTCTTAGAGGAAGTGAAAGCAGAAAAGTTCTATAGACTTCTTGTTGTGTAGGATTAACAATTCCAAATTTTTTAAGAATTCTATTGTAAACTTTATCTAGGCTTTCTTCTCTTTCCAATGCAGGATGGCTGACATTAATGCTTATATCCCTGCTAATTCTCTTCTTTTCAGAAATTGTAGTAAGATGAATCCGATACTTCGGAGGCATAATTTTCAACATATATTGTGAAGAAAGTTCCACAACCATATCATTAAATCTATTAATCTTATTGCTGGTATCACCTGTTCTTTGTTCTACACCTTCGTATTTAAGTATTTCCCGACCGAAATTCATCCATTTTTTTTGACGAATAACGGTAGAGTATAAATTCATATCACCACTCAATAAAATAATCAGTTTCGAGCTGGTAAAATATTTTCTTATACATTCCAATACAGCCCATCCCTTAGAGGAATCTACATCAATATCGTCAAAAATTAGTAAAAAAACACTTTTTTTCAATATTTGTGCTGAGAAATCTAATAAGTCATTGAAATTTTGCATAAGATTTCTAGATGCAGATACTGCTGCTAAACCAGTGTCCATAACAAATTCAGGATCCATCCAATTATCTGAATTATTAGAACCTATTCCATCTATAGAGGGAATTCCGTGAGCTAAATTCATTAACTTATTATGCCATTGTCTTTTAACCTGTTGATTATACTCCAAATTGAAGACATCCTCATCAAGCTTTTTGTTTATAACTTCAGATATCGCTGATAAAACATTCAAAAAAACATGCCCTTTTTCTTCTATTAAAGTTGGATCAATAATTGGAAGTACACTTACGTCACTATTTGTCTTGTAATAATCCCTGATATTTAAAAGAAACGAAGTTTTTCCGCTACCACGAGATCCCAGAACTGTAATCGCTTTGTGTAAGTTTTCTTTTGATTCATCTGCTTTAGCTAAATCAATTAAATCATCAATATGATTTTTTACGGTTAAAAATTCCGTTGCGTGGATTATGTTACCTTCTGAAAAGCTGCTAGCGTTTTCACTTTTAAGAAGGTTTATAATAATGTTTTCAGACATTGATTATTATGTTAATGGTTATTATTAAAGTTAAACTAAAATATTATTTTTAATGATATCAGACAAATGTTATTAATGATATAAAAATCTTTAGAAGATAAATTAAAAGAGTATCATTACATCGTATGATGGATTAAAAATGTTCCGAAAATCTTACAATTATTAAAATAGTGTAAAACATTCCTATCGCTACAATAAAACATATGAACAGAACTAGGGGATGATGGAACAAGATTAGTGGGAAAATTCGAAAAAAAAGTTCTTTCATTATTACTGAGACAACTTAGTTCTCTCCTATATCCCAAAATTTCCCGGATAATACGTTTTTCTATTTTTGTATTTTTACATTCGACCGCCATATAAATTTGTTCAAAACTTGGTCTCTCAGATATATTTGGAAAAGTCAGAGCAATATCCAATTCATGGTAGTCTTGTCTTGTTAATATTCTGTTTGATCCATTGATGTTGTGGCTCATTGTCGTAAACTCAATATCTGTCCAAAGTTCAGCAACCAAAAGACCAGACGAATATACTTCAATGTAGGGATAATCTCTGTTCACGGGACCTCCTTTTTGCTTCAACATTACACTATTATTGTTAATTAGACGCAGATTGAATCCTTCATCCACATTTAATCTGTGACAAATCTCAGCTAGTACAGAAGCTTCATAAAGTTTACCTTGCAATGCACTAACTGGTAACAGCATTGAAGATTGTGCAGCGGATATCGCCAAACTATTTTCTAGAATGTTAGAAATTCTGCTTTTAATTGTTGTTATTTGGGCTTGTGTCATTGTCCTCTAAGATAATGTTCTGAATCTTTTTAAATTCCTCTATTATAGGTCTGTAAGATGGAAGATTTCTTAAACTGTAAACTCCTTGATCTTCTATCATTTGAATCTGTATATCTTCAATGGGAAGTTCAGACTCTACAGCTTTATTTAGTTTATTGATTATAATTTCAAAATTGTCGTTTGAGATTGATTCCAATATTTCAATTGATTTATCAATGTAAAAGATTAAAAGTCTTTTTGGGTTAAATTCCAACCTCTCTTTTTGTTCCAATTCTTCACGTAAGGCAATCTCTATCTGTCGAGTAACCTCACTTAAGCCATTGATATTTAAACTTTGAATTAGGTGTAGCCTAATTTCGGTAGCTTGCTGAAATGTCATGTTTAAAATTTAGAAAAAGTAAAAATTATGAATATTACATCTGAAATAATGAATTTTTGAATTTAATCGTTATGTAAAATATAGGCTAATCTTCTACAAAAATAATTAACTAAAAAATATTATTGTTAGGTATTTTCCCTGAATTTTATATTCAAAGAATCTATTTTATAGATTTTTTGGATCAGATCATTATTTAAAAATGGGGAAAAATTAATTATCCAAATGTAATCCTTCTTAATTAAATCAATATCATTTTCTATAAACTCTGTTAGTTCTTTAACCGTAAAAATATTTTTGAATTTACTTTTGTAGTATTGTAAAATTGCATTTTCATTTGATTTAAATGTATCAGCAAAGTGTTCGAAATCTATATTTTCAAGTTTGTAATTTGCAATTTCATATACTGTCTGAAAATTAAAATCACTAATTTTATCAATTTTAAAATCGGTAATTACCGATTTACTAATAGGTAGAGGAAATTCCTGTAGTAAATCTGAATTGATGTCATCAATAGACATGTCATTATCTTTCCTTTTTATATCAGATTGCTTTAGTCCTTTGTGGTACTTCCATTTTGGATTAAAAATTAACCCTGCATCATATGAGATTTCATCATGTAATCCGTTAAAATGTGTAAAACAATAGCCCTAGGTAAAGTTTATCCTCCAAACTACTCATAAGTTTACGAGTAAAGGGATAGAAAGTAGAAATTAACTTGTTAGCAAAATAAAAATTATTAAATAGTATATCTATATTCTGATCTATATAATCTAAATCTGTAAAAAAATGAAAAATTCTAGTGTAATATTCTGCAATTTTTGAGTTTATAACAACAACAAGATTTTCTAAATTTTTATTGGCATTTTCTGTGTAATTATAAGAACCAGTGATTGCTATTTTCTTATCTATAGTGCAAAATTTGTTGTGATTAAATTTTTTTAATTTCAATTTTTTAATTTCGATATCATTTTTTTGCAAGTCAGTTTCAAAAATATCATGAAAATACTTTTTATTTATCTCATTATCATCTACTAAAATTTGAACAGTAATTTTTTTTTCTTGCTTCAATGAAATTAATTTGTTAATGAGATTTTTATTGGTAAACCATGCTACTGAAATTTTTATAGATTCACTAGCCTCTTCAAAATTATCCATTATGACCTGTTCAATATTGGTAAAATATATTTGTGGTTCTTCCATCATATTTAACTTTGGTCTTGGGCCTTGCTCTATATCTCCTATTGGCTGATATATTTTATATATTTTTTGATTAGAATAAAATAGGTGAATTTAAATTTCTTTTAATTTGCTGGAATGTTTTTAAGCTATTCCCTTCATAATATTGAGTAAATAATCCAATAGCTCTTTTATGATTACTTTCAATTGATTTTATGTCCCAATCTGAGTTGGTCATAAAAATAAAATTTGTATTAGCCCTAGTTTCAATAGCTCCTTGGTATTTAATCTTTTTTTCAATAAACAATTTATTACTTAATGAAGCATTTTTATTTTTATCGATAAGAGCTAAATTACCTAGTCTATGTATCCATTCTTTATGTGCAGAGGATTCTATTTGCCAGTTAGTATTTTCTATTTTTTGAGGCATCAAGTGTTCTACTGAAGATGAGTCTTTATTATATTGTAGAACTGTGCCCGCATTTCCCATTAACATATCAAGCTTTAACAGTAGGTATCTTGTTTTATTAATTCTTGTTTCAACATATGCTCCCCATTTTTCATTTTCAAGAAGATTAGTAAAATCTGAAAAATTAATAGGTTTTTCAGAAGAAATTTCCTCGTTATAGAAGTCAGATCGTAAACATGAATCAGCCAAGAATTCTTCAATTGCTTCTTCTTGCGTTAGTTCTTTTTTATTTACTAAATCAAAATAATTATCTATTCTTCTTAATATTAAGAATGTTCTTGTAGTTGATTGTCTACGACCTAGAAGCC